>JALHML010000061.1 GCA_022844065.1 Minisyncoccota bacterium
CGTCACGCCGATGTAATCCTCTCCTTTCTTCATGTGTAGACTATATCAGTTTGCTGGGTGTCTGGGACGATGTTGGAACCTCCTGCTGTTGACAAACAAGTTAAATTTATGCATTGTTCCTGAAGATCAGCACGGAAGGTACACCCAATGACCAATCCCTTCAGGGTCGTCATCTCGGCCATCCTGGATTCTCTTACAGTAGACGCCTGCGTCAATTGCAAGGAAAGAATCTTCTTCTGGCAGCGACAAGCGGAAGTGTATCGAGGACCAACCGTCCTCAGCGGCACGCGTGGGACTTCCAGTTACATTCGACAAGTAAGGGCCGAAAGCATGGAGAAGACTCACAAGGTCTGCTAGGCCCCTTACTTCGTAGAAATCGAGTCGATCTGACAAGTCGGCTCTTTTCTTTTCCTGGTCCTGAATATTGCTAGCAGACTAGGGATCAAACTACGCATTCTTTCCCGCCACATAGCCCGTCGTCCAGCAAAGCTGCAAGGAATATCCGCCCGTCGGGCGTTTTATATTTAAGAGATCGCCAACAACGAAGAGATTCTCACACACCTTAGACCGCATGGTCTTCGTATCAATCTCGGTGAGTGCGACGCCGCCGTCTGCGACAACTGCTCGATCAAGTCCCATTAGGCCGGTGATAGTGAGCGGGAGTGCTTTGAGTAGTTCTGCGAGTCTTCGACGCTCTTCCTTGGTTACGCTATGTACGCGCTTATCACGATCAATATTTGGAACGAGCGACAGGAGTGCATCACTGGTGCCAAGTGGAGCTATAGAACGGAATACATTCTGCAACTCTTTGTTCTTATGCTCGTTAAATACACTCGCAATATGTTTATCAAGAATACCGAGATCTTTGAGCGGATACGTATCAATATGTGCCGTTACTTCTCCCTCTTGCATGAGGTCAGCGATCTTTCCCGCTGCGTTAAGTATCAACGGTCCTGAAATACCGAAGTGAGTGAGGAGCACGTCCCCTTTCAACACCTGCTTTTTAATTCCGTCTACGAAGATAGTCATCTTCATGTCCTTAATCGTGGTTCCGGCAAGCGATTTAACCCATGCTTCTTTCACACGAAGCGGCACAATTGTTGGCGTTGGGTTTTCTACCGAGTGCCCAAGCTCAGTGAGCCAACGGAATCCGTCTCCTGTTGAACCGGTCTCTGGGTGCGAGACACCGCCCGTTGCGAATATATAGGAATCAGCGGTGTACTCCTTCCCACCCATGAGTACATGACTGATCTTTCCATTACTTGCCTGAACGCGCGCAACCGGAAGGCCAATCTTAATATCAACTCCCTGGCCCTTCACATACTTGAACATCGCAGCCGTTACCTCGGGCGCACTCTTAGACCACGGAAAGGCACGATTTCTCGCCTCAACAACCGTAGGAACGCCAATTGATTCAAAGAATTTAAAGGTCTCCCTAACCCCAAACTGAGAGAATGCGGAATAAAGGAAATTCGCTGCAGAGCCGAAGTGAGAAAGAAGTTTCCGCTCGTCTTCTTCTGCATTAGCAATGTTGCAGCGTCCCCCGCCTGTTATAGAAAGCTTCTCGCCGAGCTTTCGGTTCTTCTCGATAAGAAGAACACGCTTGCCGTTTGATGCAGCAACACCCGCAGCCACCATGCCGGCTGCGCCTCCTCCGACAACAATTACATCGTATGCTCCGTCTGATTTCATAAATGCACAGTACCGCGCGGTATACGTAACGACAATGAGAATTCTTTTAAATTGCAAGTAAACAACCAGAGCGGCGTTGCTGCCGCTCTGGTTGTTTCTTTACTTATGCTGCCTTCTTCTTTGCAACCTTCTTTGCTGGAGCTGCCTTCTTTGGCTTCTCTGCACGCTCTTTTGAGGCCGCTAGGATGGAGTCGTATGCGGAACCCTCAAGACTCTTCATGAGCGAATCGAGTTTCGCGTGTATTACACCAAGTTCCTTCTGCATAGCACCTATACGAGGATCCTCCTGCTGTATTGGCTGTGGTGCTGGGCGCTCGCTGTTGTAGCTGCGCTTCTCGTACGAGTTACCCGTTGGGCGTACATCGTCACGCACGAAGCAGTTCTTGCAGAAGACTGGTTTCTTTCCGTTTGGACGGAACGGGACCTCGCACGCTGCATGGCACTTGCTGCAGGATGTCTTAAACGTCTCGGTCTGTTCGCCGAACGCACGTGCCTGAGGGCGACGCGATGCGCCGCCAAAGCTAGGACGTGAGAAGCCTCCTGGCTTACTGTCTTTGCTGAATCTGTTTTTCTTAAAATCGTTCATGAGGGGGATCTAGGGGTAGTGGAATGATTATATCATAGAAAATATGAATGACAAATATCCAACCGCACGAACGCGGAAGCTTGCTACAAGTTAGCTAGCAGTCTGGGACGATGTTGGAACTTTTATAAGGTCCTTAGCACCTCCTTTGTGAAATCTGTAACGAGAGCATTCTCCAGTGCTTCTTTGAGATTTAGCTCAGCAATACTCTTGCCCTCCTGAAGCCGTAGGATTGATTTGTCGATATTTCTTGCAAGGAACATCTGAATATATATTCCTGGCTCATGTCGACTAGCAAAGAGACCAATGTCCTCTAGTTTTTTTAGTTCAAGATCCAGTGCTAGTTCTTCAAACAGTTCTCTTCTTGCACATTCAAGAACATTTTCACTCCCTTCAATACCCCCTCCAAACGGAGCAATGCGTCCGGGATTTAAGCTCGTGTTGTGATCTCTTTCCTGCAAGAGATACGTACCCGCTTCTGTTTGAAGTATCACTCCAATACCGATTACCTTCATTTCTTTAGTATACGCCTGTATAGAATATTGCTGGGAGACTAGGGATCGAACCTAGATTCACGGCTTCAAAGGCCGCTGTCCTACCATTAGACGATCTCCCAATACGAACACACTAATCCTGCCTGCAAATCACCTCTCCTGCAAGCTACTCAATCTCGCAGACTTCTTTAAGTGCCGCCACGTCTTCTGCTGTTAAGATAAGCTCATTCCCGATGTTGTAGGAATACATAATGGCACCTGGGTCCTCAAGATGCCCAATACCAAGCGCGTGCCCGAACTCGTGTGCGAGCACCCGCTTCAATTCCATACGATCTTCAAACGTAAAGATCGTAATACGTCTCCCCGCCTCGTCTTCAACATAATTTCCTTGATCAAAATCATGACCAAGCGTTTTGTTATACGTATTCACTTTTTCATTCGTCTGCTCTGCAAGCACGTTTAGTCCCGACACTTGCGCCTGAATCGAAACGATAAGAGCATTAAGTGCTGCTACACCAGCATCAAGTGTCTTCTTCCGACGCTCAAGCTCTCGCTTCTTCGCTTCGAGCTCTTCATAGGCTGCTGGCGGTGCACCTCCCTTTGCATTCCACATCTGAACCTCTTCTTCGTATTTGCGAACATCTCGCTCAAACGAAGCAGCCTTCGCCTCATGTGATCTACGGAGCACAACGAACTCATCATTCAGCCTTTCTACTTTCTTCTTCAAGGAATTATAGGCTCCTTGCTCTCCACCTATAGTTTCGCCAAGCTCAACCGCTCTCTGGCGCTCGTCATAGAGCATACCCACAAAGATAGATGGTTCAGTGCTTAGAGCGAGTACCTGTATTCCAGCTGCGTCGTTCCAAAGTGCTGCTGCTTCCGCAACGGCGGCAGCAAATTCTTCCTGAGAGATGCCGAAGCGCTCGTCATAGCCATCAATTGCGTACGTAAGCGGTTCTGCGCATGGCTTATAGAAAGGACTGAGCAAAGAAAGACCGTTCGTCCCAAGCGCAACGTATGCCAGGAGCGCAACCGCGAGAACTGGTACAAGATAGGTAAAGAATGGTTTTAGGTATTTCAGCATTATGAGCGTGCGAGCTCAAGAACAGCGAGCTCGAGAGGTAGCGACGGCACTGGCGAGAAACGCATACGACCCGTTGCGTCAAGAAAGGTCCGGAGTGTCTCGTGTGACAATTGTGAGTCCTTTGCCGACGCAAGATCCGAGGCTTCTGTATATGCATCCTCTCCGAGTTCCTCCTGAATTTCTTTAACAAGCTCCGGTGCATGACGAAGAAGAAGTATCTGCCTTACGTACTCGAGTACGAGCGCCAGATACAGTGGCATATCGATTCCTTGTTCTGAGACCGTTCGAATCGTAGCAAGTGCATTTGATTGATTCCCTTCAGAAAGGGCGGACACCAGATTGTGCACAAGCGCATGACGTGGTGCGCCTGTCGCCTTCTCTGTGTCTTCACGAGTAAGTGTCTTGTCAGTAGATGATGCGAGCACCTTCTCAAGCACCGAGAGCGCGTCGCGATACGAGCCGTCCCCGAGCATGCCAATAAGGTCTGCAGCGGCAGGCTCAATCGAGTAGCCCTCCTTCTTACCAACATTAAGCACAAGCTTCGCAAGGCCAGATCTTGTAGGCTTCTTAAACTGAAACACTTGGCAACGAGAA
>JALHML010000062.1 GCA_022844065.1 Minisyncoccota bacterium
AGGTCGTAGCCAACGAGGCGATCAAGCACGCGACGTGCTTCCTGGGCGCGACGTAGATGCTCATCAATTGCGCGCGGATGGAGAAGGGCTTCTTCAACCGCTGCTTTGGTTATCTCATGAAAGACCACGCGCTGCGGTTTCTTTAGGCCCACCGCTTCCTTTACGTGCCAGGCAATAGCCTCACCTTCGCGGTCCGGGTCAGTTGCAAGAAACACCTCGTCAGCACGAGCGGCTGCTTTCTGTATCTTTTCGATAACCTCACGCTTGTCCGGAGAGATGACGTAGCGCGGAACAAACCCGTCCTCAATGTCGACGGCATCCTTATTGCTCTTTGGAAGGTCGCGAACGTGACCCACGGACGCAAGCACCTCGTAGTCTTTTCCGAGGTACTGCTGGATGGTACGCGCCTTGGCTGGCGACTCAACGATGAGAAGTCTTTTAGTCATGCGTATACCCACACATACCGCGCATACCTATATATGGTCAAGCACCGGATATGCGCGAAGATTATGAAAAGGGTTCGAAACCGAGTGTCTCAAGGATATCTTCAGAGCTTGTTATGAGCTCCGCACCAAGTCGAATAAACATATGTGGTCCCTCGCTATTTGTGTCACCAATGCGATGCGGTACGCACATGAGGTCACGACTATATTCGCTGGCAAGGCGGGCGGTTATGAGTGTTCCTGATCGTTCGCCGGCTTCGATAACCAAGACTGCGTCAGCCAGGCCAACCATAATGCGGTTCCGTGATGGGAAGTATTGGGGGCGTGCGGTGGTATCTGGTTCGTGCTCAGAGAGTAATGCACCGCCGGCAAGAAGGATCTCCTTTGCGAGCCCGAGATTGGTCTGAGGCGCCATGGCTTTGTCACTGAGTCCCGACCCGGGAACAGCGATGGTATGGAGCCCTGCGGAAAGCGCTGCCCGGTGTGCGCAGGCATCGGTACCAAGAGCGAGTCCAGAGACGATAGATATCGGATAGCCAGAAAGTCCTTGGATAAGTTTTTCGCATATCGCTTCTCCATACGGAGTGAGTGCGCGCGAGCCGACTACCACGAGCTTTTTCACGTCCGTGGCAGGAAGAGTCCCGCGTATCCACAATGCAGAGGGCGGTTGCGGTATCTCATTAAGAGCGCCGATACCTTGGGCGGAGTATGCACTCTTCACTATAGTGCGTATGTCCATATATATAAGTATGCGGCATACAGACACCGGAAAAGGGGCGTATCGGTATAACCGACACGCCCCCTTTTTGATCACTTCCCGTCGCGCGGAAAGACGCTGCGTCCAGCGGATCGTCGCTGATGATCAATAATCCTGGCTTGCTCTTCAGGCGATAGCGCCTTGAATCTTGCAGCCCCCTGTTGGATGACCAGGTCGAACTCTTGATCCTGGTTCTGCGAAAGCATCATTCTCTTGGTTGCCATTCACTATCCTTCCTCTCCCAACGTCTACCACAAAGGTACCATGCGGTCCCTTTTCGGTAGAGGGATCCTGCCGTATAGTGCAAGGAATGCTCGATATCCATTTCATCCGGGAGAACGCGGACGTGATTAAGATGGGCGCCGCTAAAAAGCATATCGCTATCGATATTGATCGTCTCCTTGCAGTAGACGACGAACGTAAGTCGCTGCGCCAGCAGCTCGACGCTAAGCGCGCGGAACAGAATCTTGCGAGCCGTACCATTGCGCTCTCTAATGGCGACGAGAAAGAAAAGCTCCTTGAGGCGATGCGCTTTGTAAAGGAGGGAATGCAGGAGCTTGATGAGAAGCACAAAGCGGTCATGGAAGAGTGGCAAAAGCTCATGCTTATGGTGCCAAACATTCCGGACATGACGGTACCCGAAGGCGAGAGCGACGCGGACAACCAAGAAGTTAAGAAATGGGGAGAACCAAAAGAATTCTCGTTTACACCCAAAGACCACGTCGAGCTCATGACGAAGGCGGGCATGGCAGACTTTGAGCGCGGTACTAAGGTCGCGGGATTCCGCGGGTACTTTCTAAAGGGAGATGGCGTGCTTTTGAGTAACGCTATTTGGCAGCTCGCGCTGAAGCACTTTGCAGCGAAAGGCCTTGAGCCGATGATTGTGCCATCTTTGGTTCGTCGCGAAGCATTTATGGGAACAGGGTATTTGCCGCAGGGCGAGGAGGACCTCTATAAAACCCAGGATGGCGAGTATCTTGCGGGTACTGCTGAGGTTGCAACCATGGGGTACTACATGGACGAGACCCTCGACAAGAGCGTGCTTCCTGCAAAATTCCTTTCCTTCTCTCCGTGCTTTAGGCGTGAAGCAGGTGCGCACGGCAAGGATGTGCGTGGTCTTATTCGCGTGCATGAGTTTTATAAGTGGGAGCAGGTTGTTTTGTGTGAAGCGTCGCACGAAGAGTCCGTAAAAATGCACGAGTGGTTGAATCGCAACACGGAGGAGTTCATCGAACTTCTAAATATCCCGTACCACACGGTGGTTAATTGTGGCGGAGATCTCGGTCTCGGTCAGGTAAAGAAGTACGACATAGAGCTGTGGGTCCCGGGTGAAGGAAAGTACCGTGAAATCAGCTCCGCATCCTACTTCCATGATTTCCAAACCCGCCGTCTCAACATTCGCTATCGTGCAGAAGACGGCACTATGAAATTCCCGCACTCATTGAACTCAACCGCAATTCCTACGCCGCGCATCCTTGTCTCCATCGTTGAGAACTATCAGCAGGAGGATGGCACGATTCGTGTTCCTGAAGTCCTCGTTCCATATGTCGGCAAAGAAATCCTGGGACATAGCGCCTAGAGCGCGCTCAAAACCAAGTGAGTCTGCGAAGACATCCTCTTCGCGGTCAACTCGTTCTATGGACATGCAGCGTCCGCGCGCTAAGGCGTCGGCTCCGTCTGTTCCTGTATCGAAACGCAATGTAACAATTACACGAGGCAAGAAACCGCGTACTGAATCGCGCGAGCCCCTTAAGAAGCGGCGCAAGAAGACACAGAAAGCATTCTTTGTTGTGGTCGGTATTCTAATACTTGTCCTCGTCGCTGCTTCGTTTTATGTCGCCTGGCTTCCTGCGTTTCGTATTAGTAGCGTAACGGCGAACGGCCCTCATGCCGAGGAGGCGCAGCGTCTTGCAAAGCGCACGCTCGAGGGCACGCATGCGTTCGTGCTCCCGCGCAACTCGCTATTCTTTATTCCAGAAAGCGACGTGCGTGCGCGTATCCTTGCTGAGTACCCTGACATCGAAGCGGTATCTATCTCTGCGAACGGTTTGAACGAGCTATCCATAACAACCTTGCCTCGAGCAGAAGCGTTTGTGTGGTGTGGTACGTCTCAAGACGTTAGTGACGGCCAGTGTTACAGCACAAATGCTGAAGGGTTTATCTTTGCGCAGGTACCTCTTGAGATTTCATCCACCTCACAAGCGCTTCGTGTATATGCGGGCATAGAAGGTCAACAGGGCGAGACTCCCATTGCGGCCCACATTAGCTATGCCTCCCGCATTCCCGAAGCATTGCGGTTTATCAAAGCGGTTCAGACACTTGGTGCAAACGTAGTATCGGTATCCTTCCGTGCTGATGAGGCCGATCTCTATACTGAGGCCGGAACCCGCATTACCTACGTCCTGGGGCGGGAGCAAGAAGCAGCAGGTATTGCAGCGAGCGTATTCCCGCAGTTATCCTTGAATGATGGGTCGGTATCATATGTTGATCTGAGATTCTCTGGGAAGGCGTATTTTAAGAGAGCGAACGAGGTACCAATCGAGTAAATAAAAAACCGGCGCTGAGAGATTTAGTCTCATGCGCCGGCTAGGCCTTTTTCGCAAGACCGGGAACCAGCCCGTGTTTCTGTATGAATCTTTGATGCAGAGGCAAAAAGTTTTTCATACGTCGGTATTCGGAGAATTTAAAGAAACGAACTTGCTCCATTCGGTCTAGCGAGCGTAGCGTTGTGACGTCAAAGTCTTCGAGCTCGATGACGAAATAGTAGAGCTCGTAGAAATGCTTCTGCTTTCCGCGTTGTCCCTTCTGGTACTTGAGCGTCGACCGAGAGATATGGTCCTGCACTTTGAAGGCACTCGGAGGTAGCTTGATCCCTGTCTCCTCCCAGAGCTCGCGCGACGCAGTTTCTTCTACGGAAAGCTCGTACGGTTCCCGTTTTCCGCCTGCATTGTGCCAAGGTCCTAAGGTCCCGTCTTTTCTCCGCTTACGCACCGCAACCAGGCCACCTCCAATTCGCACGAAGATGGCGACTGACCAGTCGAACGATTGGGTCATGACGCACTCCTTCACTATCCTGTCCCGAAGCG
>JALHML010000063.1 GCA_022844065.1 Minisyncoccota bacterium
GTAGCAGCTATAGGAAGGGACGGAAGTGCGTACTTTGCTGGCAATGTTGGTATCGGTACGGCAAGCGCAAATAGTAAGTTTAGTGTGTATCAAGCATCTGGAGCAGGAAGGGTTATCGCTGACTTCGCGAACGGTAATCGAGACCGTAGACTCGAAGTCGTACAAGATATCTCCGGAGATTCAACATCCTACATTGGCTTGAATGCACGGGAGAACGGGAGTTCCTTAGGTCGCGACTTCGTCCTTCAGACAGGAGGAACTGAAAGAATGCGGGTCGCGTATTCAACAGGTTATGTCGGTATTGGTATCACTGCTCCAGGTGCTAGACTTCATGTCGCTGATGCCTCCACTGGCAACCAGATGTTCTTGCAAGCTTCTACTGCTCAAGGCGCACTGGCTCTCGGTTCCACAGGCTCGCATGGTCGTATCCAAGCGTACTCAGCCGCTTTTGCTTCATCACAGAACATCGCTCTGAACCCTGATGGCGGCAACGTCGGTGTTGGGACTACAAACCCATCCTCCTTCAAGCTCGAGGTGGCAGGCAACGTGGGCCCTGATGCAAATGCGACCCGCGACCTCGGCTCAGCCGCAAACCAGTGGAATAACATTTATGCAGCAGCGCCAGTAACTGTGGGAGGGTACAAGGACCTCACAACAGACAATCTTCTCGTGAACGGCGACTTTGAGACAGGTACCACCGTAGGTTGGACTGGTATCGATACGGTTGTTACTGGCGGGTACTCAGGCAAGTACACCTCGCAGACTAGCGGCGACAAGCAACCTCTGAGTACCGACTACATTCCCGTAAACCCACTCACTGATGTGCTGCAGCTCGAGGGTTGGTTCAAGAAGTCGGTCGCCGGCACAACTCCAGGCATTCTCTATTTCGGCTACATTGCGTACGACGCGAATCACACACCTATTACTACAGCACCGTGCGGCACGTACTGCTACTTCGCCGCGGCAGGATCGGTGTTGCCTGCAGACGGTCAGTGGCATAAGTATTCGGCAACTACTCGTGGGGAGGGAACCAGCGCTCCGAATTTCCCTGTAGGAACGAAGTTCGTTCGTGTGCTTGTCCTAGCAAACTACAGCGGCTCTTCAGATGCAACAACGCAGATGGATCACGTTACGTTGAAGCGCGTGAACTACGGCCCAGCGTTCGTCGGCAACACGTTTGAGACCACGAACATGAATAATCAGAATCAGCTCACCAAGCTCTACACCACGAGCGCGAATAACTTCATTATCGAGACGCCATCAACAGGTAACGTTGGTATCGGTACGGCGAGCCCAGGCAGTGCGCTTGAGGTGAAGCGTACAGCAAGCAGCGCTGCAATCTATGCTAACTATAACGACACCAATAAACTTCGCCTTGAGGCTGCATCAAACGGTAACGGTTATATAGGTATAACAACAGGAAGCGGAAGCCTGGCTATTGGTAATACTAATAACGCAGATGCAATATTCTTAGCCTCAGCAGGCAGCGTTGGTATCGGAAGCTCGGCACCAGGTCAAAAATTACATGTAAATGGAAATCTATTAGTAGATTCTTTTGCCAGAGGAGATAACTCAGGAATATTTTTTAGAGATGGATTTACTCATAACGTCGGTATAACCGTAAGAGATTGGGGAAGTTCAAACGTATCTTCAGATGGTCTGCTTATGTCTGGTTATGATGGCATTGGATTCATGACGAGTGAGAATACGTATAATGCTGCAAATGTGAGGATGTTCATCCAAGGAGGCGGAGGAGCAAATGCAGGTAACGTTGGTATTGGTACTACAAATCCTGGATCCAAACTCTCCATTATTCCAGCAGTAACCCCAACGACCTACGGAACAGCAACTCAGCTTTCTGTAGGAGAGGCTAGCAACAACGCAATTTACCGCTTAAATATAGGGTACGCGAACTTGGCATCGTATTCTGGTGTCATAGACGTAATTGGAGGTGGTGTAGGCAGTCCCCTCCTGCTGAACCCAAGCGGCGGCAGTGTTGGTATTGGTCATACGAGCCCAACTATGACATTGGACGTGAGGACACCAAATGAAGCTACGGGCACCAGGAAGCCAATAGCACTCTTCTACCACACCTCTACGAATGGCGGAGGTAGTGGTTACCTGCGGGTAGGATCAAATGGGTTCTACACAGATATTGAGAATAACTCAGGAGGTACCGGTCCTTTTGCCTACGGTAACTATACCGACACTAATATTGTTAATAATACCCAAGCGACTAATGGCGTTTTTGGAAACATAAACTTTGTTACGGGCAATGGTAGTGGTAGTTCGGTCGTAATGACAGTTGGCGGCGGCACTCAGAAGGGAAACGTCGGTATTGGTACACAAACCCCAGTCTCTAAATTAACGTTGAATGGTACTGCCGGTGCAAACCCAAATGCTGGTGCAGAGGTTGAATATAGCAATGCACTTGTTTTCCGATCAAGCGATGCATATTCTGTTGGTGCCATTAAAACAGTTCAACCGAATGGGTATTATCTGGATGCTGCCGACATGACCTTTTCTGTTGGTTACGGCTCTTTGGGTGAAAAGATGCGCATTAAAGGCAGTACAGGCTACGTTGGTATCAACACAACGAATCCGGTTGCCATGCTCACTGTTGGTGGTACACAGTCAGGAAATGCGGGCCTTGAGGTCATCCCAGGCTCTGGCGTTGTTCTCCAGTCGTTTAACAGGACCTCAGGCGCGTATGCCTCATTTAGTTTCGACGGTTCTTCAGTGAACTTCCGTCCGAATGGCACGTCGGCAATGTTTATTTCGGGAGCAGGTAGCGTTGGTATCGGAGTTACGTCTCCGCAGAAACTGTTAGATGTGCTGGGGCCTATTAACGACACGGTTACCGTTGGCGCACGTTCCCTAGGTATTGGACAGTGGACAGGTATTCACTTTGGGTATCGAGAGGACAATACATCGTATAGAAAGAGTGCTCTTGTCTTTGAACGAACAGACAATAGCGGGGGCGGCGGAAATGCTGCTGGAAAAGTACACCTCTTAAACGGACCTGCTATCGGCGGGGGTTCAGCTACGCTCGCAGATGCCGACTGACTATTGGAGAAACGGGTAATGTTGGTGTCGGCAACACAGGTCCTTCATCAAAACTCCAGGTAAGTGGTGGCCACATTGCGATTGATTCTGATCGGTATATCGCGTATGTTCCTGCAGACACGTTCGCTTACGACTCGAAGACCATGGGTAATTACGGTCTTGGCTGGTTCAGTGATACATGGAATGTTTCAGGCGCCACTTCGTGGCTGTCTGGCTATGCCGGTATTAAGCTTTTTGCCGGAGCTCTTCCGCGGCTAACTATCAATAGTTCAGGTACCGTTGCGATGACCACTCTTGTTTCTTGTGGCGGGCTCCAGACGAACGGTTCCGGTGTCATTAGTTGTACGTCGGATGAACGTCTCAAGAATACTGAGGGCGAGTTCACTACCGGTCTTGCAGGAATCCGTGGCATCAATCCTCAGACCTACACATGGAAGGAGGGTACCGATTTCTTTGACGGAGGTATCGAGTACTCTGGATTCATCGCACAGAACGTCGGCGCGAGCATACCAGAAGCTATGGGAGAAGGAGCGAACGGCTTCAAGCAGATCAACACCACAACGATCCTTGCGGCGTCCGTAAACGCCATTAAGGAGCTCGACATCCGTACGCTCGCTCTCGCACCAGCTGCAGAGAACGCTGAAGCACACTCGCTCGCGGTTTCGAGTGACGCATCGATTGCTGGCAAGCTCACCGTTACCGGCATAGGAACCTTCAGTGATTCACTCACTGCGGCAAGTGTCTTCACTGCAGGATCCATAACTGCAGCGTCGTTCCTTACTGAAACAAACGGTACGCTCCCGGAAGAAGTCCTTACAGGTGGGAACGCTGACCTCTTCAAGATGGCAAGCTACGCCATAACGAGCATGCAAGCACTCTCGGAACGAACCGATCTTCTCGCAACCCGCATCGATGCAATTGATGCACGTCTTGCGGCGCTCGAGAGCGGCTCTGCTACCGAACAAGTCTCAGGAGCAGTTGGCCTTACGCTTGCGACACTCAAGAGTATGCTAGAGACCCTCGGTATCTATCTTGAGAATGGTATCGCGCAGTTCGAGACACTGGTCTTCCGCCAGCTCGCGGTTGCAAAGGACACGAACGGCGACTCATCCGTGGGAAGTGAGACAATTCTCGCTGGTAACACCGTTGTAGAAGTTCAAAACCCATATGTCCTCTCAACCTCAAAGATCTTCGTTACCTTCACGGGTCC
>JALHML010000064.1 GCA_022844065.1 Minisyncoccota bacterium
TCTATAGCCAGCTCGATATGCTTCTCGAATACCCGGCGCTGCTCTACTTTGGCTACTGCTACGTCCTCGGGGCGATAGTTATCAAGTCCACACTCCCCCACCGCTTTCATCTTCGGATGTCTTAAAATTGCCCGAAACGAATTCTCGTCGAAGCTCTCGTCGAGGACGTAGTTGGGATGGAGCCCTGCCGAAGCATAGAAGTTCGGAAGATTTTCAACGAGCTTCAATGCTTTTACTGAAGAATCGAGGTCGACACCAACAACCATGCCGCCCACTCCCTTCTCCTGCATGCTCGCTAAAACGGCCGCACGATCCTGATCGTACGGATCAAACTGTACGTGGCAGTGCGCATCAAAATATTTCATACTTAGTTAAGACGCGGAAATAGATTCTCAGGCTTCAAGTTACTCTGTACCGCGTTCAGAATCGTTTCGCTCGTTGCTGGCATGACTGGCGCAAGGTGTGTAGCGATGATCGCGAGTTTCCGGACCAAGAACGAAATGTCTTCTCTTCCTTCGTTTGCGATACCATCATCTGGACTCTTCACCTTCTTGTACGGTTCCTTGGCTGTCATGTATGCATCGCACTCGCCAATAATGGCAAAGACATACTCGACCGCATCATTGAAACGGAACTCGTCAAGAGCCGACGTAAACGCTGCATCTATATCCATGTCTCCCTTCTGAAGCTGCACCGGGCCCGTGAGGTTGTCCTCTGCAAGCTTCATAACACGTGCAACAAGATTCCCGAGGCCGTTTACAAGGTTAGCAAGGTACCACTCATCAAGACGCTCCCACGTAACGTCTGAGTCTTCGGCTGGGTGCACGTGACGCACGAGAAGATAGCGCGTGGCTTCAGTGCCGTACTTCTCAACGAGCTCATAAGGATTAATAACATTCCCAAGAGACTTGGACATTTTCTGGCCGCCTGAGTTTATGAATCCGTGATAGAAGATTTGGTCCGTATTCTTAATTTGGGCTGAGAGGAGCATTGCCTGCCACATAAGTGATTGAAAACGCACCTGATCTTTCCCCGCTAACTGGATGGTGTGTCCCTCTTCCCAGAAAGCCTTGAACCGTCCCTCGCTGTCCTTTGGCCATCCAAGCGTTGATATGTAATCAGTTAGTGCATCGAACCATACGTACATGACCTGGTCCTCGTCATCTGGTACCGGAATTCCCCACGACAACCGCGCCTTCTCGCGCGAGATACTAAAATCTTCGAGACCCGCCTTTACGAAATTAATCGCTTCATCTCTCCTCCAGGTCGGGAGCACTGCCCCTTCCTTGTGTAGGATTGTGAGGAGCTGGTCTGCATGCTTTGAAAACCTGAAGAAATAGTTTTCCTCTGCTATTTCTTCAAGAGTGAGATGCGGGTGAACAAGACAGTGCCCGTCCTCGGTGAGATCCTTCTCAGTCTTATATGCCTCACACCCAACGCAGTAAAAACCGGTGTAACTCTTCTTGTAGATATCTCCAGAGGCCAAACAACGGCGCCACATTTCTTGTGCAGCTTCTATGTGCCGCGGCTCGGTTGTACGAATAAATCCGTCGTTCGTAAGTGCAAGTGCGTCTTTGAGCTTTCCGAACTCCGCCGCGAAGTGATCGACATATGCCTGTACATCCTGTCCTGCTTTTTCGGCAGCCTGGAAGATCTTCTGTCCATGCTCGTCGGTTCCTGTCGAGAAGAACACCTCTTCTCCCTGAAGACGCCATGCGCGCGCGAGTACATCCGCCTGTATAAGCTCAAGGGCGTGGCCGATATGGGGATCAGCATTAACGTATGGAAGTGTGGTGGTTAAGTAACGAGCCATGGCGCTAGACCTCGGCAACGGCCTTATGGCGCTTGTTCTTCTCAAGATCAGAAAGGAACTCACGGAATGCAGCAGCGAGTGGAATGGAGAGAACAACGCCAAGGAACCCGGCGAGACTGCCACCCACGAGAAGCGCGAGAATGACGAGAATCGGTGGGATGCCAACAACCTTATTTACTACGAGGGGATACAAGAGGTTTCCCTCAATCTGGTTGATGATGATGAAAAGGCCTGCAACCATGAGCGCGAGAGTGAGTCCTCCAGAACCCAGCGCAACAATAGTTGCGAACACTCCAGCGATGAGTGAGCCGAACACAGGCACCAAGTTCATCACAGCCGCAATAACAGCCAAAAGAAGTGCGTACGGAACATCCAGAATCAAGAGACCCAGATAGGTAATGGTTCCTGAGATCAAGGAAAGCAAAAGCTGGCCCTGCATCCACTGCCCAATCTTTCGCTGCGCACGAACCCAGAGACCCGTCGCATACTTCTCGTGCTTCGCAGGAGTAAGAAGACGGATGAAATCTTCAACACCGGTTGATTGCACCGCAAAATAGAACGAGAGGACTATAACCAGAAAGAGTGAGAAGATACCACCGAAGAATGTTGAAACAATGCGCACAACTCCGCCCGACGTGTCTGCGAAAGCAGATTGAAATGCCAAGAGTGTATCAAAGATGGACTGCGACTGTTCAGTGCCTGCAACATTTCCAGAGGTCTCTGTAAGACCAGTAATACTGGACGGCAGGTTGAGTGTATCGAGATATTGGGGCGCCGTTGAAAGGAAGCCTTGGGTCTCCGTAAGGATTGGCGGCAGGAAGAAGTACACGAGCCCAAATAGGGATCCAAATACGACAAGATACATCACCGTTACCGCCACGATGCGATGGATACGACGCTTCGTGAAGAATATAACGCCCGGCTCGATCGCAGACGCAATAACAATAGCAGTCAGTACCAAGAGGGCGATATCACGAAGGAGCCATAGAGCGTAGGCAACTGCGCCTATCACAAGGGTCATGATTATCGTGCCCGGGGTAATGGTGATGGAGACGTTCTTGTTCATAGCGGAAATGGTACCACATACGGTAAAGCGGCAGCCAGTATCATGGCTGCCGCTCTGCACGTCTAAGTATGCAGTACTCTGATCGCACTCCTGGAAGGGCGAGATTAAAGGGCCCGGGCTGCTGAAATGAGCACACGAGGACAACAAACTGCGTGTCCTTAGATAGCACAGCAACATATTCCTCCACTCCGTCCTTCGGGATTACAATACCCTCACGATCAATGAAGAACGGTAGGTCGGCTGAATCTATCTCGAACGGAAGAAGCCGAAACGCAACCATCTCCGTCTCAGCATTGTGATCAGGGACCGTAAACTCAGGGTCCCAGACCAATGAATTCCCTGGAGGGGTGGTTACGGTGAGCGCATCCTGCGCCCGGGCGTTTGCACCCGCTAGGAGTACGAACGAGAATATAAGCGTCGCGAGTACACGCATTTCGTCTCTCCTCTATGGAACATGGCTTACGGGAGCATGCGCCTCCCTGCCCTTTGCGTCAAGCCTTACGCGAGCGAAACGCGAATCTTCTCGGCGACTTCCTCAATTGGAAGACGCTCCTGTTCTCCCGTGTCCCGGTGACGCAGCGTAACGGTGTCCTTCAAGTCCGGCGTCTCGCCAAGCGTGTCGAAGTCGATCGTTATGCAGAAGGGTGTACCAATCTCGTCCTGTCGACGATAGCGCTTGCCGATATTTCCATTGTCGTCCCACGCGATAGCCGGATGTACCTTCTTCAAGAGTGCCCGCACTTCTCTCGCCTTCTCGACAAGTTCGGGCTTGTTCTTAAGCAATGGTGAGACCATAGCCTTCACGGGCGCAATTTTTGCAGGAAGCGCCAAGTATGAACGTGTCTCTCCACCGAGCTCGTCCTCGCGATACGCAGAAGCAAGAACTGCTAGCACGTGCCGTCCAAGACCGAACGTCGGTTCGATAACATGAGGCACGAACTTTTCGTTTGTCTCAGGATCAAGGTACTCAAGCGCAGCACCACTCTTCTCGATATGGTTGTTGAGATCAAAATCTGTTCGATACGCGATACCACCTATCTCCTTAAAGCCTCCTGGATACTTGAAATAGAAATCTAGCGTGCGCTTTGAATAATGCGCGCGATCGTTTCCTTCTACCTCCACTTCCTGTATCTCGTCTGCTGAGAAACCGAGATCCTTTGTGAACCACGCGTGGCACTCAGCCCGCCACTGCTCAAACTCCCTCTCCCACGAGACCTCACTAATGAAGTACTCAAGCTCCATGATCTCAAGCTCGCGTACGCGAAATATGAAGTGGCGGGGTGCTGT
>JALHML010000065.1 GCA_022844065.1 Minisyncoccota bacterium
CATATCCGCATGCACACCCTGGCCATTTTGCAAGGCAAGGGCGGTTCCGCCCTCGAGAACGCCGCCACCCAATACGCCATGGCCTATCTCTTGCCGCTGGAGACTCTCCAGGCTCATCCCGATGTCCGCTACCTCAGCCATGGTGAGCCCACGAAAAATGAACGCTGGCGCCGCCTATCCCGAGTGGCCGAACACTTCCTCGTGCCCACCGCCTGCGTCCAGGCCACGCTTGAGCGCTATGGACTCATCGCCAAAGAGAAAGTCGAAGCAGCTTAGCCTGTTCATGCTGTTCACACACTGTGTTCATTGAACAGCACAGCTTCAGAAAACTTCGCAAAATTGCAGTTTCTTGCTGTTCAGCAGAGTGAACAGGGTGAACAACCTCAGACCGCGCCAAACAATCCACGAACCCAACGTGGCACACGCTTCTCAAGCCAGTTCACTCGTGACTTTGTCGTTTCGACTTCCAACATCCACTGCTGCTTCTCTTGCTCATAAAGAGAAAGGCGCTCCTGGTTTTCACGCTCTAGTTCAGCTCTTTCCCGTTCCCAAGCATCTTTTTGAGCTTGGGACTCAAGCAACATCTCTTCATGCTGTTTTACTCGAGCTGCTTTTTCAAAGATGGACTCCGCTTGTTCCGTCAGGCAGTTCCTTGTCGCCAACAACTCCAGGCGCATCAGATCGGCTTGTCTTTCAGCTCGATGGGCCCGCTCTGTCGCATCCAGCAGTCGAACTTGAGTATCCTCCAACAGCCGAACGATCTCAAGGTGTGCCATCACTGGCACCTGTTCAAGCTGTTCACTCCTCTGTTCAGGCTGTTCAAAAACCTGTTCAACAGGCTGTTCATCCTGTTCACGTGAACAGGCCCAGGCCTTCACCGATTCACCGGAGACCAGGATCTTCTTGGTCTTGCCGATGGTCTCAGTTCGGACGACCAGTTCACCACGTTGAACAGCTCTGAACAGGGTAGGCCGACTGACCCCCACCAAATCTGCCGCTTCACGCAAAGTCATAAATTGATCCATGAACAGGTCTACGCGAAGATAAACAGCCCGCCTGTCCTAGAAATGAAAAAAATTCTAGCTCGGTAGGTTGTTCATCGACCTGTTCATGAACAACCCCTGAACAAGCTCCCGTGAACAGCAAACGCCACACCTGTTCAGCCTTGTTCAGTGAACAGTCCAATGAACAGCCAGCCCCAGAAACTCTAATAGTCACGCTGATTTCAAGCTGTTCAACACCATGAACAACCTGAACAGGTTCTTTTCTTCAAAACAAAACCATGTCCGAAGCTGGTGGCGGCAAGCTCACCTGACTCTTCAACATTTGCTCCGTCGCTCCACTGCGCCAGCCATCCCTCGACCGTGCCGGCTCCAGAGCTCTTACCTCTAAAGTCTTCTCTCGCAGCGACTCCAGTCGCGCCAAAGCTGCCCCATAAAGCCGCCTCACAGTCTTCACTGCGCATTTCGCAAGCTCGGCCAGAGCCACTTGCGTCACTTTCTTCTTCTCAGTCCGCAGCTGCGAAATGGCGGCCGCCAAAACCTCAATGCGCTCTTGAGTCCGCTCCTTGTGTTGCTCTAGTCGAATGGCACTCTCCGAAACATACTCATCAACCTTGATTCCCAGCCGTTCCAACGGAAGGTTCGAAAATACATAGACCGTGCAGCGTTTCTTCTTCCCACTCTCCAGTTCTGGCGTGTCCTCAAAGATGTCCAATTGCACATGCTTCAGGTCCTCTGTATCATAGATGCGCGCACGACCAAAGGCCTGGAACAGCTCTTGCTCCCGTCGTGCTTCCATCCATCCTTGCAGACGGGGGTCTCCCATCACCCGATAAGAAACCTCTACCTCTTCACCTTTCGCCGCCTTCACCGTTACCCGGTGTTTCTGCAACACGCTATAATTATGAATCTTCGTATCGGCGGCATAGAAGGCCTCAGCACTCCGCTTGAGCCCCTCCGGGTTGGGACAAGGCGTTCCCAATGTAATCAAGGCTCGGCTATCCTTAAGCGCGTTACTGCCGCGCTGGCCGTAGTAGTGCAAAAAATTGACCTTCGGAAAATCCGCTCGCAATCGATCTTCCGCAGCCTTGTGGGTAACACATCCAACCACTTCCCCCGCGTGGCGCCTGGTGATCTTCTCCACCTCACCCCAGGCCCGCCGAAAGTCCGTCTCTTGCAGCAAACTTGTCTTTCCGTAGCCCTTGTCGATATGCTGCACCACTCGCACGCCTGTCGGCACTTCCAGATTGGGCTCGATTACCACCACTTCCCGGCCCGGGAAAAACTCGGTTACCTGCTCCGCTGTCATGCTTGCACTCGCCACCACCACCGGCACGCCTTTCATTTGCGGCGAGTCCAAAGGGTGTGCTTCCAGCACTTTGACTCCGTTACGATTTAGATAAAAAGTTCGGTTCCAACCTTCTAATGGGCTCCTGCGATAGCAGGCCAACTCACGTTCCAAGTGTCGAACAAACACATCTCGCAGTCGGGGCGGTATACTCCAACGACCTTCCTCAAGCTCCTGGTTATCCAAAAACAACGCCGGCTCTTTCGCCTGTCTGGCCTGCTCGAGCACTTCCTCCAAAGAGATCTCGTGTTCCAAACTCACTTTGAGCAAGGTTTCAATCAAAGATTTTTCATGAAGCTCACTCTTTAAATCGGTAAGGTCCATGGTCTGAGCTGCCGCCAGCAAAACCTTCAACAAAGGCTGCATCGGGGCATAAGCCTCATCTCGCTCCGTCCAATCCAGCGCCGTCTTCAAAACCGACCACGAAAAATCGTAGTCCTGAACCAGAACCTGCCAAAGGTCCACGTCGTCCAAAGTCAGCACACCCAGCTTCGAATTGAGCCAGATCCCCCGGCCTGAGCCCAGCAAGTTTTGATTCACCTGCCACCGCTTTTCCCGACTGTTGATCATCTCCAGATAAAACGGCTTGTCCCCTGATCGCCCCTGGTTTGTCTCACAATCTTTCTTGAGCGGACACCGACTACAAATCTCCTGACGTCCCACGCCGAGCTCTTGGGCGCGCTTCACGTAACGCATCTGGTGACAAGGCCGCGGCGCATCCGCGTGTGCTTGATACTCCATCCCTGTTACGATATTCCAGTCCTGTCTTCGCTCGTCGGCAAAGTCGTGGCGCGGGGTCATGTTCACCAATCGTTTGCCCTGATAGGCGCGCTGGTGCCCCAAGCGGTTTATGAAGTCCGTAAGCACATAGGTCTTGCCTACGCCCGGACGGCCTCTCAGCAAATAGACCCGGTCTCCCTCGCTCTCCTCGGCAAACCTCCGCTTCAGCTCTTGCCCCATCCACTTACGGGCCAACTCAATGGTCATCGGCTTTCTTGGGTCGACCAAGACTTCGTCCAGCTCCAATTGCGTGGCCACCACCGTTTTTGGCTTCACCTGCTCTGGTGCGTTCACCAAAGTAGCCCGCCCCGCCATCGCGGCGTAGGCTTCTAGCTGAAAACGACCCTTCGCAACCAGCAAGTCATCAATGCCCTTCGGACCCTTCCAGGAGGCCAACAACACTGGAATACCCCGCTCTGCCAGAGCTTGCGCCAAATGTCGACGATGCAACTCCACCCGAACTCGAGTCTCATCCTTTTCATCCTCGTCAAAGGCAATGACGACCTCGTCAAACTCTCTCGCCTGACGCTCCAAAATCGGCAACAACTCCTTATGGTTGCCCACCCCGGCCAGGCTCACTCCAATCACCGGATACCCTTGCAGCAACAATCGTTGGGTTGCCAAATAGGCCTTCTTCTCGCCTTCGGTAATCAAAAGCCGGCGGGGTGATTCCACTTCGTTGGGCCGAAAGAACGCCGGAGGTGAGCCCGAGCCCGGGCCTCCCTGGCTACTGCTACTTAACCATACATACTTAGCCTTACCTCGAGGCGAATCCGGCCTCACCCGCAGCCGCACAATCTTTCCATCCCAACCCAAGCAAGCAAGCAGAAGACCCCCTCCGCTCAAAATCTCGGCCCAGCTTCCCCTTACCCCCTCTTTGACGATAAAGCCCGGCAC
>JALHML010000066.1 GCA_022844065.1 Minisyncoccota bacterium
TCACGCGAAGATTCGTCCATGAGCTCTATGAGACGAACCATAGTTCCTTTAAATATGAGCTCGTTTAAATCCACAAGCAACGCTTCTTGTTCTTCAACAGGTAACTCATTAAGTTCTAGTGCTTCAAGTACTGGCGAAAGATTTGAAGGATTCATGACGGTTGGCGGTTATGGAAGCTTTTTAATAAAGTCACGCGGATCGATTCTTGAGAACGATTGCGCTGGAGCACCAGTTGATTCTCGAATAGCAATATCCTCTAGTCTTTGAGCAGGTCCTCCTTCAGCTGAATCCCATGCATCGAGGCGAAGCTGCACTACTCCATTATTCAATACTGGCGTTATGAAGTGCACGGTAGTTCCAGGGTGTTCATTCGCATAGGCTCGAGCAAATACGGAACGCTCTTCAGGCGATCCGCCACTTGAAACAGTAAGCGTTCGATCCATTCCGGGTACCTTCCATTCGTAGGTCGAGGGGACAGTATCATTTATCTCTACTCCGTACCCGTTTGTAAACACTTCTGGACTACTTCCGGTTTCTAACAAACTCTCTTCTTGAGTATCAGGAACAAACTCACTGAGAGGACTTGTACGAAGGCTGTTCGTCGGCATTTCTTCAACACCTGGTCCATTACCAAGATTTGCTCTTGGAAGAAATCCTTCGTTTACCAATTCATCCTGACGTTCCTCAACAGGTTCTAGGATTTCCGTAGGAATGGCTTCTGCTACAGGATCTGCGGTAACGCCAGGGGCTTCACTTTGAGTGGGGGCAGGTGTCTCCAGAGTTTCTGACGAAACCGCTTGATTCTGGACAGCTACTTCTGGCACAGGAGTACCCGTCGGGCCAGTAGCCCTCATTTCAATTCCTTCAAGTTTATGGGGAATATACTCACCATTCTTATTCTCCATGAGAAGTTGTGTCTCACCATTACGTTCAAACCACACGTTCCCCTTCGCATCGACGAGGAGTTTATCTCCTTCAAGCATCATTGCGCTCTTTCCATCTGAATCGATCGCACCCATCTTCTCGGAAAGTTCTGTCGCAGACAATTCTGAATCAAAGCCCGTAAACCCGGAAGCGCGCAAATCAACAATCAGCTGATTAAACCCTTCGCCCTTTCCAATACTTGCTTCGTGTAGAGCCACGCCCTCTGGCGCTACCGGCGTTATGTAAGCTGCTTCTAATACAGAGGTAGCTTCAGCCGCTACTGGCGTCCCATCGGGAACTGTGGGAGCTGCTTCTGAAAGTCTTGGAGTTTCTGCAACAGCCTGACCCGAATCCCTTATAGCAATAGTTTCTGCTGCATTTTGCACACTCGGAAGAGCGCCCATTTGATCAAGTGCGAAGTGTGCGACTGGTGATGTAACAAGTCCAGTACTGCCACCAGCAAGCAACGCTCCTCCCATTTGCCACACTGCTTTCTCCTTACCGCGCGCACGAGTACTATTAGCACCATACAGCGACTGGAACGACTCGAATTCTTCTGCGTTATCAAATTGCTTACGAGCATTCTCTGAAAAGTTTAAGGAC
This sequence comes from Minisyncoccota bacterium, assembly GCA_022844065.1. Classification (GTDB taxonomy): domain Bacteria; phylum Patescibacteriota; class Minisyncoccia; order Phycocordibacterales; family Phycocordibacteraceae; genus C7867-001. The sequence continues at coordinate 1,528 of JALHML010000066.1, forward strand.
TCTTTCTTCTTAGATCCAAAAAAACGCTGGTAAGCTCCACCTCCTGCATACCCACCCGCCATACCCGCGACAGTACCGATTAGACCTCTTCCAGCGAAAACAGCGAACGTCAAACCTACCGTTGTTGCAGTTACTGGAGATGCAGCAACGGCAATAGCCGTTGCTGCTGCGGCACCCCCAAGAATACGTCCAGCTCGGGCATATTTTCTCCCAAGCTCTGCGCGAGCCATTTGTGCATCAACTGATTTGCCCCGAGCACTTTTATGCCAAAGCATAGCCCAACCCTTTCCTGCTACAGAAGTCGGTGCATTAACTATGCGTGCAAGATTTCCTGGAGTTTCCTCATTCATCCACTTATCGAGGCTGTACCAAACTTTTGCATCAATACCCGCCCTCCTTGCTTCTATTTCGATAGTTTGTGGGCGAAGAATCGTATCTCGCTTTCTAATAGCAAGGGTTTCCAGTCGTTCTTTTCCATCTAGTTTTTCGGCTGCAGTAAGAAGGGATGTATTCCACGCAAAAAGAGAATCGTTATAGGCCTTCTTTAAATCCCCAATGTTCTCTGGAGCAAATCCTTGTTTGTGCGCAAGTGTCTTCGCTTCTAAATACGCAGATTGAGCAGCAAGCATATTGGTTCGCTCATTACCAAGCCCTACTCTCTCTACAATCTGAGTCGCTCGATGATCATAGAGCGCACCTCTCATGCTTATCTTCTTAAGATCCTCGGGAGCCTTAAATCCAGCTAGTTTTTCGCTGAGTTTTCTAATTTTCTCGCTATGAGTCATCTCAAGATACTGGTCCATATTCTCCGGCTTTGCTGAAAGATGTGGCTCTGACGTATCTAGTTGGGCGGGAACCTGACTGTCCTCTTGATTCTGTGAGTTTCCAGGTTGTTTTATGATCTCACTTGAAGAACCAGATTCATCCACATGAGCATTCTTAGGTGTACTGCTACTAGGTTGTTTCTTTGCCCTCCTCTTACGCCCATCACTACTTGGTCGCGAACCAAGGTTCTCTGCTGTCTCTTCCGTCAGTTCTTCAACAAGTGGCTCAACTGGTGGGTCTTGTGGGGGGACACCTGGAGATGCTGCTTTTCGTGGTCGTTCAGACATACTCAATTAGGAAAGATAGCGGGCTCTTATAGATGCTTCAACAGTAGCACGATCCCTACCATAGGTGAGGTACGACAACTCCCGCAGATCGTCTACCTGCGCCAGATTTCCTTCGGTTAGACCGAGGGTCTTTATGTTAAACGGCTTCTGCGGAACACCACCGGCAAGCATACGCACATAGGCATTCCGGTTCTCTATGCTCGTAAAGTCGCTCGCCTTGAAGGTCGGCTCGAACAGCTTTCCAAAGAACTCTCCATCCTCTTGTCCAACACGGAACACTGCCATAGAACCAACGTTGCCAAATACGGCATCACGAATCTTCTCATCAACCTGTGCGAGATATTGATGTGCAATTGTAAGAGAGAGCTTGTATTTGCGAGCCTCGGAAAGAATCCCTGGAATTGAAGACGTTGTTATGTTCTGGAACTCGTCGATATAGAGGTAAAACGGCGGGAAGTTCGCTCGCGGATCGTCAGCACGAGATAGTGCTGCCATGAAGAGCTTTCCAACAATAATGAGACCGAGAAGGTTCGCGTTGCGCTCTCCGAGTCTTCCCTTTGAAAGATTTACGAGCAAGATCTTCTTGTTGTCGATAACCTCTCTGAAGTTGAACGAGCTTTCCTGCTGTCCGATGATTGGTCGCATGAAATCACTCGTCGTAAACTCATCAAACTTGTTCGTTATATACGGCACGATGCTCTGAAGACTTGCTTCACCCTCAGCTTTTGTTGCGATCTCTTGCCAGAATTGATTTACGATAGGGTTATTGCTGCGTGCAAGTTTCAGGTTCCGGAAATCTGCGTTCGACATGACCCTGCCAATATCCATCATGGTTGAGCCCGATGCAGGGTCCTCCATGACGAGCTGTGTCGCATTCCTGAAGTACTGCTCGAACATAGGACCCATAGACTCAGGGACGTCGCCATAGAGCTGACGGAAGATAGCGAGCATCTCGTTTACAATGAACGTCTTCTGCTCAGGGCGCTTCGGATCGTACTCGAGCATATTAAGACCAAATGGTCGGTCAATATTCGCTGGATCGAAATAGATAACGTCCTCGTACCGCTCTGGCGGAATCATCGCAAGCACATCAAGAATATCGTTGCCGTGTGGATCGATAAAACAAACACCGTTGCCAGCCTTAATGTCTTGCTCGATTTGTGTCTTCAAAAATCCTGTCTTTCCGGCACCAGTCTGTCCAATAACATACAAGTGCCTCAGGCGATCCTCCGACGAGAGACGAACCTCGGTAGTTTGTCCACGATACGTATTCGTCCCAAGCACCGTACCTTCACTTGGAAGTCCAGTGGGCGCTGCAGCCCCCGCGAACCGAGACTGCTTCAGATGGGGCGAAGAATTAATACCCTGTGG
>JALHML010000067.1 GCA_022844065.1 Minisyncoccota bacterium
CAGTGGCCCGCGTCATAGGAACTCGGCGTTGCCAGCGATTCTTGGCCTTGTTCACCTGGAGCGTGTTGTCGGCCAGGTCCACATCCCCCAAATCCAGCCCCACCAGCTCGCTGGCTCGCAAGGCAGAGCCGTAGGCCATTTCCAGGACAGCCCGCAAGCAAAGATCCTCCGCTGTCTCCAGGCGCAAACGAGAGAACAACGCCATGACCTGGCGATGGCCGGGCACGTGGCGCTTGCGATAGCGACGAAAGGGGGCCTTGGGCACCGCCTCGCTCCAGTCTTGCTCCAGAAGGTATCCACGTCGTCCCAAAAACCTCAACCAGACGCGCAGAGCCGAGGTGGCACAAGGGCCGTAGTCCGGTTGCCGGGCATAGTCTTGCAGCAAAGCTTCCGTGAACTGATCCCAGCGCAAGCCCTGCTTCTCTTGGAATTTGAGGAAGCGGCCCAATTGGGTTCGATGGTTTTGCCAGCGATTGGGGCAAAGCCCCCGCAAGCGCAGTTGGTCCAGATACTCCCGCAAGGGGATTTCAGACGGAGTCTGCTTCACGAGGGTGACAGCGCAGCAAAGTCTTTTGCAAGTCCGAAATATCCACCCGGGTATAGATCGCCGTGGTGTCCAACTTGGCGTGTCCAAGCATTGCCTGAATGGCCCGCAAATCGGCTCCCCGTTGCAGCAAGTGGGTGGCCACCGAGTGACGAAAAAGGTGGCAGGTCAGGTTCTTTTTCAGGCCCGTCTGCTTTGCGTAATCTTTCAGGACCTTGGAGAACTCCAGGCTGCTGAGGGGGCCACCGTGTTGGGCCGAAACAAACACCTGGTTATGACGCTTTTTCCTCATCAAAGCGGGACGCCCCCGCTCAAGATAGACCCTCACCGCTTGCGCGGCCGTGGGTCCGAGCGGAACCACCCGCTCCTTGCTGCCCTTGCCCAGAATATGAAGCAACGCCTCTTCTAAGCGCAGGTCGGCCAGGCAAAGGCCGAGGAACTCCTGAGAGCGAATCCCGGTCCCGTAAAGCACCTCTAAGGCCGCCAAATCGCGCAGTCCCCTGGCGCTATCCGTTGACACAGCAGCCAGCAAACGCTCCACCTCGGGCACTGTCAAAACCGCTTTGGGAAGCTTTTGCGGCTCTCGCGCCCGCTCCAGGTCGGCGGTGGGGTTATGGCTCAGCTTGCCGCTTTTCTTCAGGTAGCGGAAGAACGTGCGCAACTGTGCCAGGATTCGGTTGCGCGTCTGGGCCGTCAGCGTTCGCGGTTGGCTGTAGATCTTGGCCTGGCTGCGGCGCAACAAGATGTGCATCTGGTAGCTCTCCAGCAGCGGGGCCGTCAGCTCCTGGGTATCGCTCAGACCCTGCTGGACCACCCACTTCACGAAAGCCCTCAAGTCGTTGCCGTAAGTGCGAATCGTTCTCGGGCTGAAGCCACGTAGCTGGCAGTGACGCAAAAAGTCATCGAGCCACAGGTCCAGAGTGTCTTTTAGCATAACGGCCCCCGGCCCACGTTTGTGTTTTTGCGTACACACAAACCCGGGCTTTTTTGGAGTGAAAGAGAACCTTTGAGCAAAAGATTGACCTCCTGGTGTTTTCTTGATCAAACTAACAAACTGGATTTTTTGGCTTAAAACCTGCGGTTGCTGAGAACTCCACTTTGATCAAACTGGATCACGGTCGATCAAACTGCGAAACTAACTCTTCGGGAGCCAGCAGCCCCCGAGAGACCGTCGGGCGAGCCAGCGACAAGGACGCCAACTCAAAAATGAAGAGGTTACGGGGGCCGCGCTCAAACTCCAGATACTCCAGGTCCACCAATTCAGCCAGGGCATCGCGGGTGCGCTTGTCTGGCCAGCCCAGGTTTTCTCGTAGCTCCCGCTTGGTGATGGGTCCTGGCTTTTGCACCTCAAAGAATGTCAGCAACTCGCGCCCCCAGCGCGATAGCTCATCCAGTGAGTTGCGCAAAACTTTGTGGGCCAGGAAGTAGGCCCAGCGGTAGTCGGAGACGGTGGCCTCGAGATACTCCTGGCCCTGGTGCACCTTGCGCTCCCGCTGATGTTGGTGCAGGTAAGCCAGCACCTCAATCAGGGTCAGAAATCGGTCGTGATCGCGGCGAGCGCGCAGCCAGTGGTCGGGAAACGTCAGCAAGTGGACGTAGGGGATCACCACGGGCAGGTTCTCCAGCAGGCGCTGGGCGTGATGGTGGCGCTTTTGAATGGCCTCCCGGTTGTCGCTGCCCGACAGTCGTGAAAGGCTCCGGAGATTCTTCTGGCGCTGGTGGATACGCCGCGTCTGCTCGGCAGACTCGTCCAGCGGAATCTCAAAGCAACGGCTGGTGTTCTCAGGATTGAGCTTCAAGCTGGTGGTGGTCTCCACATAGGCCATGGGGCCACGGACCTCGTTCTCTTTCACCATCAACTGGCCCGTATTGGGATCCTTTACGACAATCACCTGATGCAGCACGCCTGCGCTCTGCAGGGCCCGAATCTGGTAATCGCAGCTCTCGGCTCCCACTCGTTCTTCCAGCTCCAGCAACTTATGCACCAGGTAATCCTGAGGCATGTGATAGAGCGCTTGGGGCGAGAGTCTGGAGTAAAAGACCACGTCCTCGGGCGGGGTTAGGGCCCGAACCACTTCGGCCAGGTAGGACTTTCCTGCGCCGGAACCCGATTGCAAAATGGCCGACATGGGCTTCTCCAGTTTGCGCGAGACGCTGACGCAGTAGCCCAGCAGCTTGGCCTCCTCCTCGCCCACGTAGCCCATCAATTCCATGTCTTCCAAGATGGCCTCTACGAGGTTCGGTTTTTTGAGGAATTGCAGGGCAAGCTCGCGTTCCTCGGCGGTCATGGGCGGCACTTCCACCTTCTTGAAAAGAGCCTGCGCTTGATGCTCGCCCTGGCGCATTTCCTCCAGCTCGCCCAGAATCTGCATGAACCATTTTTCCAGGTCAGGAGGCTGCAAGGAGAGACGCTTGCCCAAGTGCGAGGCCTCTTGCTTGCGGCTGCGCGTGGAGTAAAGATCGACCGTTGTCTCGGCCTTTTCGCCCGCCTCGTTGATGACACTCACCAAGACCTTGAGCTTGCCCTGTGCCGTCGACAGCTTGCGATACTTTCGCGTTGTTTCTCTCGCTGGCTGCGCGAGAGCGACCTTGAGTTCTTCAGCGTTGCAGGCGGCCGGGTCTTTGCCCTCGGGCAGGTCCACCGCGCGCACGGCAAAGCCCTCTTGGGTTAGCCTCTCTTGCAGTGGGCCGATGGCGGTGCGGCCCGCCTCGTCACCATCCAGGCAGAGCACCACCTCCTGGACCCTGGCCTCTTTGAGGTGCTCGAGCAGAGCGCGAGAAAAACCCTGAGCGCCCCCCAGCGGCATCACATGGAGCAATCCGGCCTGCATCAGGGCCAGGGCGTCCAGCACCCCTTCCACCAGGAAGACGCTGCTGGCACTACGGACCCCCTCCGGGCAAAAGAGGGCTGCCTGGACCGGACCGCAGCAGCGATGGGGCAGTTTGGCACGGGGCAGCGTGCTGCGACCATAAAAGCCCACCACCCGGCCCTGGCGATCTTTGAGCGGAAAGACCACACAACGGGAGAAAAACTCGTTACCCTCCTCATTGAGAACGCCCACTCGTTGCAAAATCTCGCGCTCGGCGGCCGTGGTGATGTCCAGCAGCCGGTCACCGTCACAGTAGCCGGCCTGGACCTGGCCGAGCAGTTTTTTGTCACGGATTCCGCGGCTCTCCAGATAGGCCAGCGCTTCGGGATGCTCGTCCAGGGCCTGCTGCCAAACCTCGGCCACCCGGGCCACCAGGTCGTAGGGGAAAGGTTTCTCGTCATCGTTGCTGGCCGCAGGGGCTGATGATAAGACCCCGGCCAACCTGCGCAGTTCGGCCAGCGCGTCGACGAAAGAGAGCTTGACGTGCTCTTGTAGAAAACTGAGGT
>JALHML010000068.1 GCA_022844065.1 Minisyncoccota bacterium
CAAGAAAATGGAGGATGCAGGGTTTCCTGTCGCGAAGCTCGTTACTGAAGGAAGGCTGGGTGACCAGGCTTATTTTGTGGAAGCTTCGTTAGGAGACGAGCATATGGGAGAAATATTTGCTCATGATGTGGAGGCTCATAGGTCGATCAGCATTGAGGTACTCAACCAATTTATATCTTTAGCCGAGACATATGCACGTGCTCAGCTTAATGCCAGCAATGGTGCTAAGGAGACATCTGGCTTGAGGAAAGGGATTCTATTAGACGACCTTTGCGAAGAGTTACCAGAGTATGCAGACAAGCTTCGTGCTCGTTATGAAGTGGTTGAAGAGAGTACTAAGGGTCTTCCAAATGTGTTGACGCATGGAGATTTCAATCCCAACAATCTTTATCCGAAGGGAGTGATAGACCTCGAAGATTCTTTCTATGCTCCGTATGGCTATGATCTAATTTCTGCAATCACACATATAAATCATTTTCCAGATTCCGAGGAGTATGAGTATTTTGCGAAATACCGGTTCACCCCTGACCAACAGGAGCAGTACCTAAAGAAGCTAGACGCAATCTCAATGGAAGCGGGGCTCCCGCCCATATCTGGATTCCATGATGATTTAGAATTCTGCAGGGCAGTGTGGCTTGCAGTAAAGATTCCCCACGTGCCTAAGTTGCAGAAATTTCGGTACGACCTACTTATTGATAAATTTCTTAAATGATTTAGTAGTTGGTAGCTTAGATCCTATATAGATACGGAAAGCCAAAACTATCCACGAAGTTCCAGCACCTCCCATATTTCGGCCAGTTCCCGTAGCTCTGTGATGATCTGGTTCCAGTGCATTCGCACCAGACGCACCACATATGAAAGTCCCTAGTTTTGGAGGATTTTCTATTTTAACGACGTCGATTCACAAATTCAGATATATATGGCATAGTTTTGTTGGCTGCTCATTTACATGTTCAGCAATATCAGAAACCCAAGATCCGGAGGATAGTCGCAATGTTGTTCGCGCTTTCAGGCCCTTCCGGAATCGGTAAGGGCTACATCAAGCAGCGGATCGCGTCTGTGTATCCGGGCTTGCGCGAGCTGGCCTGGTTCACAACACGCCCGCTCCGACCCGAGGAAACCGCAGTCGGAAACCGTCGTCCAGTTACCCGCGAGACGTTCGATGCACTTGTCGCTTCAGGCGATTGTGTGCTTGAACAAGAGCTTTATGGCAACGGCTACGGCCTGAGTCGAACAGAGCTCCTTTCATGCGAAGGCGTCTGGTTCACGGAATTCCATCCGGAGAATCTCGCCAGAGCACGAACCTTGCGCGATGACATCGTCGCAATTGGACTCGTCACGAACGACCTCGACCTGCTCACAGAGCGCCTAATGCGGCGTGATGGATCGGACGAGGATCGTGCGGCACGCGTTTCGCAGGCCGTACTCGAGATGGAGCTCATTCGCAGGAGCCCACACTACCAACTCATCGCTACATCCTCTCGGGATTCCGAAGAGGCCACATCCGCATTGGTTGTGGATTTCATCGTTAACCGCATTCGGAGAATCCCATGAACAGCGAAGTACTAGTGGGTACGGTGCGGTTTCCGACACCGCTCCTGCTCGCATCCGGCTTCATTACCGAGACGCCGGAATTCTTCCTGAGGGCCCAACCCTTAGGATGCGCCGGAATCGTCACGCGCTCCCTCAAGGAGCATGTGCCGCCTGAGCGTAGTCGTATACCCGCGCCACGCTACGCAGTCCACGCACAGAAGAGCATGCTCAACTGTGAATGGGGCAACGAACTGCCGTGGCGGACGTGGCTTGAACACGGCACAGGAGAAGTGCAAGCAGTCGGTGCGCCGATCATCATCTCGCTGAGCGGACGCGACCCTGAGGGGTGCGCCCGTCTCATGCAGGCCTTCGATGAGATTGGCGTTGACGCTTTCGAGGTCAACGTCTCATGCTCGCACTCTGGCGCGCTCCATGGGAACCTCAATGTTGATCTTGATCATCTGAGAACCCTGATGGGTGTGATCCGCCCGGCGACTCGCACACCGCTCTGGATCAAGCTGTCGTATTCGACGCATGTGGTCGCTATGGGCCACCTCGCCGAAGAACTCGGTGCGGATGCCCTTGTCTGCACCAACAGCATCGGACCCGGCATGCTGATCGACACAGGAACCACACGTCCTCAGGTTGGCATACAGGGAGGAGGAGGTGGGCTTACCGGCGAAGCGATCTTCCCGATTGCACTCTGGTGTGTCCACCAACTCGCAAACGCCGTTCGCATTCCGATCGTGGGCACCGGGGGCATCGCCACCGGCGACCACGTCATCCAGATGCTGATGGCCGGAGCTTCTGCGGTCGAACTCTACACAGCGCCGGCCCTGCTAGGTCCTCGTGTTTTCCGCACCATCATGCGGCAACTCGGAGACTTCATGCGGGATCATCCTGAGTACAGATCGATTGCGGCTCTTACTGGCCGCACGGCGCCGCACACGACCGAGCACAGCTTTTCTTCGCCCGTTCCGCGGGTGATTGAAGAGAAGTGCACCGGCTGTACTCTCTGTGTCGAATCGTGCGCATTCGGTGCAATCGACATGATTGCTCGTTCGAGCGACAGAGCTCTGGCGGTCATCAACGACGCCTGCATCTCCTGCAACGCCTGCGTCGGCGCGTGCCCGCCCAGATGGGGGGCTATCGTGGCCGAGTTCGGGGAGACCTGAGCATGAGCAAGCCGAACCGCATCTACACAATCGATGTCTATTGCATCTGTCGCCAGTACCTGTTCCGTTACCGCAAAGAAGGTGGTGGGCATCTGGTGAAGTGCTTCAAGAGCAACATCGATAAGGACGAAACCAGGAAGGAGGGCACCTGTCCTTCTTGCGAAGTGCCATTCGCGAAGGATACGGTCATTAAAAACCGTCCTGCACTCCAAATCATCAAGGGCAGGGTGTTCGTGCGAGGACACCATGGCTGAACAAATACAAGAGATTGAACTGAGAGGGGCGGCCACGCATGGCCGCCCCTTCTTCTTATGCTCTAGATACCAAATCGATCCTTGAAGTACACCTCGTTAGTAGGGTCAAAGACGAATTCTTCATTCGCCTCCTTATTAAGTACTTGCACATAGGCGAAGAACTCTTCTTTTGAGTACACAGAGAGTCCGAGCGAGCCGCAAACAGCTTCGATCTCTGTAAGGAGTAGCTGTGCGTCCTCTCCTTCATGAGCCATTTTCTCTGCTTCGAAATGGAAGCTGTGGCCCGGGACTTCCACGAGCGCGAACTCAATATCCTTATAGATGAACACTTCGGTCTTTCGTACGCAAAGTACACCCTGCTGATACCCGAGAGCGGCGAATAGGGCCGCGAGCGTATCGAACGAACCGGGCGCGGTTGTAACGGAGAGTTCCTTTCGAGCCTCGGTACCGCCCCAGTTACCAAGCTTTATGATTATCTCTGGGATGCCGTTAGTTGCCCGTATACGAATGTCCTTCTCGCGTTCCTTTCCTTCCTCGAGACGCTCAGAATAGTCGATAAGAATGCGGTCTTTGGTCTTCTCGCGCTTTCCTTCACGCTCAAACAGTACGACAAGCTGGTCGCGCTGTTCTTTTGTCAGAGGTCCGCGAACCTCGACCTCTATGTTCTTTTGAGTTGTCATGTTCCTAGCATACCTGCACAGACGAACATAGTGCAAAGTACGGGCGCCAGAACCACATCATGTCGGCTCCTGTGACGTACAAATTTCAAGGTATTCTGAACTGAACTCATAGTGAAAGGCCTCCTTGGAAGCCTTTTCGCGTCTCCTGAGCGTGGTATCGTAGCGGTATGGAATCAGACAAGCCTATTCTCCTCTCCGGTATCAAGCCAACTGGAGCCGCGCATAT
>JALHML010000069.1 GCA_022844065.1 Minisyncoccota bacterium
AGCACCGGTATGAATTCGGTTCGATTGTGAAAGCCCTTACTATAGCAGCGGGCCTCGATTCAGGTGTCATTACTCCGTCCTCAACGTATAACGATACTGGGTGCACCACCCTCAACAACAAGAAGTTTTGTAACTACGACTTGAAGGCACGCGGCGTAACACCAATGCAAGAGATTTTGTCCCAGTCTTTAAATATGGGTGCCTCGTATGTTGCGCTTAAGATTGGGCATGAGAAATTCCGTGGATACTTCAAGGACCTCGGTATGGCAACCGAGACTGGCATTGACCTGCCAAGCGAGATCAAAGGAGATCTCGGGAATATCGAGACAAGTCCGCGTGACATCGAGTACGCAACCGCGTCCTACGGGCAGGGAATTGCGCAAACTCCCGTACAGATGATTCGTGCACTCGGTGCACTCGCGAACGGGGGACAGGTGGTAACACCACACCTGGTAGAGAAGATTAGACTCGAAAGTAGACTCGAGAAGCGACTTTCGTGGGGTATGCCTGAGCGTGTCTTTAGTGCTGCTGCTGCTGAAAGCACCACCCGCATGCTCGTTGAGGTGGTTGATAAGAAACTTGCTGGAGGAACGGTGAAGATCCCTGAGATGAGTGTTGCGGCTAAGACGGGTACAGCCCAGATTGCGGGCCCTGGAGGGAAGTACTCCGAAGGGAAGTACTTCCACTCGTTCTTTGGCTATTTCCCAGCCTATGACCCTAAGTTCATCATCCTGCTTTACACTCGGGAGCCTGGGGGCGTACAGTACGCGTCTGAGACCCTCACCCACCCCTTCATGGAACTGACACATTTTTTAATTAACTATTATGAGATCCCTCCGGATAGGGCTGATTATCCGACCAGCCTATGAAATCAATCCTGAAAGCGATGGTCGCCCAGTGTCTCGCGCTTCTGGCACAAGCGATTATTGAGAAGTATCGACCGCTCATCGTTATGGTGACAGGGAGTGTGGGCAAAACCTCAACCAAAGACGCAGCAGCAGCGGTCCTCGCTTCTCGCTATCACCTACGCGCGAGCGAAAAGAGTTACAACAGTGAGTTCGGTGTCCCGCTCACTATCATCGGCGCGAAGAACCCGTGGGAGAATCCCATTGCCTGGCTGCGGGTATTCAAGGATGCGCTCGGACTGATACTCCTTCCAAGTCACTATCCAAAACTTCTCGTACTTGAGGTTGGTGCAGACAGGCCTGGAGACCTGGCACGTATTCTGCGCTTCGTGAAGCCAGATGCCGTTATTGTTACGAGGTTGCCAGACGTGCCGGTGCACGTTGAAGCGTACGCAAGTCCTCAAGCGGTGCGGGATGAGGAGTTCGCACCGGCGTATGCACTTTCACATGGTGCGCCGCTTATTATCTCTGCAGACGATCCGAATGCGGTAACAATGGCTTCGAGACTTTCTGTAACGATAACAACCTTTGGTTTCGCTGAAGGAAGCGATATCAGGCTCGAGGGCTACTCTTTCTATGAAGAGGGAAGTGAATGCGGTATGGAGGCGCAGCTGAGTGTTAAAGGCAAGAATCATACGTTTCGCGTTAAGGGTGCGCTTGGAAAGAGCCAGCTCTATGCGCCTGCCGCGGCAATTGCGTGTGCGCTTTCGCTTGATACAACGCTTGCTATGGCACTCCGCGGTGCTCTGGACTATGTTGCGCCAGCAGGTCGCGGGCGAATCATTCCTGGGAAGAACGGTTCCTACCTAATCGATGACTCATATAATGCGTCGCCAGCAGCCGTTGAAGAAGCGCTGTCTGCGCTCCAGCTCCTTTCTTCCAAGGGACGCCGCATTGCGGTGCTTGGGGACATGCTCGAGCTTGGTCGCTACTCATATGAAGAGCACGAGCGTATTGGAACCTTGGCTGCTTCTCATGTTGACATGTTGGTTGCCGTTGGTGTGCGCTCTCGTGCAACCGCAACTGCAGCACTCACGGCCGGCATGAAGAAAGACCAGGTGTTTTCGTACGGCACTTCAGACGAAGCTGCTGAAGCACTTGAGGCAATTATTCAAGAAGGGGACGTGGTTCTTGTTAAAGGTTCTCAGAGTATTCGTACTGAGCGTATCGCTGAACGGCTCCTCAGAAACCCCGAGGACCGCAATCGGCTTGTCCGCCAGGAGACCGAATGGAAGGCTCGATAAGTGGCGCCTGATTCCTGAATCTGGTATAAAAGTCTGGACGGCCTCATCGTCTAACGGTTAGGACAGATCCCTCTCACGGATCAAATCGGGGTTCGATTCCCCGTGAGGTCACAAAAAGAAACTTCCCAAGTTTCAAGTTCGGAACGCACGCCCACGAAAGCCGGGCGTGCGTCCGTTTTAGCGCGCAGACGCGCAATTCTTTCTGACGGCGGGGATACTCTGAAATGCATGGATTTGCTCGAAATGCTGGGGTTCGTTCCGACCTTGCGAACGAAATCGGAGATTTCGTGTAAGTTGTCGGACAAACCTAAATCCATGGCTTGTTTGGTGTCTAGAACCCATGCCCGCAAGGGTTCGACCCACTTTTTCTTTCCGTTCTCAAAATCTTTCTTTTCTCCATTCAGCGAGGCAAGGAGACGCATGATTTCGTCTTTCCGCTTCAAATATATCGGCTTGGGGATATCGTTATCCAAGTACGCGGAAACCAGTTTTTCCATGCGCTCCTCGCTCGCTGATATTTTGGAAGAAAGATTTTGCATCTCACTTCCAGATATGGCGGTTTCCTCGCGCTCCCACTCATCTACTCGATTTAGCATCCAACCGGTGTAGCGGTCAGGGAGCGAGATGCTTTCAATTCGTTCTTGAATTTGCGCGAGCAGAATATCTTCGCGTACATAGCCGGACTTACAATTTCCTTTCTTTTTCGTGCATCGGTAATAGCGGTAGCGACCACCTGATTTTCCGGTTGCCCATTGTGCCGTGAACATGGAACTGCATTCGGTACAACGAAAAAGATTGGTGAATGGAAAATCGTTTTTCTGACGGCGTTTATAGCGATGCTCGCGCTTTGCGAGAATCTTTTGAACTGCTTCAAACTGTGCAGACGAAATTATCGGCAAAAACGAGCCGGGGAAAAATTCGTTGTTGTGTTTCGTAAAGCCGAGGTATGCGCGGTTTGTGAGGATGCGCTTTATGGATGCCTTCCCAAGTGGCGTTCCGGCTTTGGTCGTGATGCCGAGGTCTTGGAGAAACTGCGCCATAGAAACGAGCGTATATTTTCCGGTGGCGTACTCGTCATATGCGCGGACAATGATTTTTGCTTTTACCACGTCCGGTTCAATATTGCGTGTCTTGGGATTATTTACATATCCAAACGGCGCTTTTGTGAGCCACTCTCCACGGCGCAGTTTCTGACGCATCCCACGCCTCGTATTTTCGGCAAGGTTGTCCGAATAGTACTTGGACTGTCCAAAGGCCACCTGAAGCATAAATAGGCCTTGTGGCGTGGGTTCAAACCAGAATGTGGGAAAGCGCAAAGACACAATTTTAGAAGTGTCTACGGCGTATATGATGCGTCCACCGTCAATCGAGTTTCGCGCCAATCTATCGGGGTGCCACGCGATTATTCCGTTCGCTTCTCCGCGTTCAAGGCGCATCATCATATCGCCGAACACTTCGCGTCCCGGTGTCTTTGCGCTTTTCGATTCCACAAATTCTGAAAGAATTTGCAAATTTTCTCTACGCGCGAACTCTCGTAGTTCCACTAACTGCGCTGGAATACTCATCGCTTGCTTATCGTCCGGCTCGGTGCTTTTGCGAGCGTAGAGAAAATATTTTTGCGCCATACCTTTGCATGGTATCACTTGCAAAGGTATGGCTCGATATCTAAGTGCAAATCCATGCATTTCAGAGTATCCCCGCCG
>JALHML010000070.1 GCA_022844065.1 Minisyncoccota bacterium
TCATTGGTGTGGCTGCGACGCTTCTTCTCATTAAGTCAAAGTCTCTTATTCCTGAGCTCGAGCTCTCCATGGAAGAGGAGGAGGATGTCGACGACCTTAAGAGGAGACTTTCCATGTATGAGAAGGTTCGCGAAGCACGTTCTGAGCTCTCGAGAATATACGGAAGGAACGTCATGGTGTCCGCTGGAGAACGAGCACCCACACCGATGTTTGCGCCGGCACGAGACCTAACCCTTCAGAATCTCTCAAGTGCACTCGCTCACGCACTCACCACACTCGAGAAAGCAGAAGAGAAGTTGCCCGAAGCAAGAGTACGTCCGTTGGTTACGATTGAGGAGATGATGGATACGCTTCTCTCACGTGTGCAGCGCGCAATGACGCTCTCCTTCAAAGAATTCTCAGCGGGAAGTGCTGAGAAGGTTGAGGTTATTGTCTCGTTTTTGGCGCTTCTTGAGCTCGTTAAGCAGGGCGCCGTTGAAGCGGCACAGCACGATCCGTTTACAGACATTAGGATTACAAATACGTCTGCGGGTGTACCGAGATATTAATTTATGAAAAGAATAGAGAAGAAAATACTGCCAGAATATTTTCAAGCTGTCTTAGATGGTAGGAAGACCTACGAACTACGCTTAAACGATTTTGATATCCAAGAAGGAGATACAATTGTACTTAAGGAATGGAGTAAGGAGGAAGAGAAATATACCGGAAGGAAAGTTGAGAAGACCGTGGGATTTGTCGGAAGATGGAAGCATAAAGAACTCGAAAATTTCTGGGCGATAGAAGATATAGAAAAGTTTGGCTTGCAAGTTATCTCACTGAAAGACTAGGTTTAGTACAGGACGATAAAGAAGAAGACAATCGCAAGCACAATGCGATAGATACCAAACGGTATAAAGCTGTAGCGGCGCACAATCTGGAGCAAGAATCGCATTGAAAGGAGTGCAACGATAAAGGCGGTAACAAATCCTATTGCAAGGAGACCGAAGTCGTCGGTGGCAAACGTATCCGCTGACTTAAGAAGATCGTAGCCCGTTGCCGCTATCATCGTTGGCACCGCAAGAAGAAACGAGAACTCAACGATTGCAACTCTTCGCATGCCGGCAACAAGACCTCCTATGATGGTCGCAGCAGAGCGGGATACTCCCGGAATAATCGCGATCGATTGAAAGAGACCTACGAGAAGTGCCTGGCGGTACGTAATCTCTTTTGCACCCTCAAGAGACTCAGGGCGTTCCTTGTGTATGAGCTCGAAGATAATAAGTACAACGCCACCTATAAAGAGGGAGGCGACAACAACCATAGAATTCCCAAGCAGGAACCCCTTAACGTACGGATAGACCAAGAATCCAACGAGTCCGGTGGGAAGGAAGGCAACGAAAAGCTTCTTTAAGAAATTAAGATCAAGAAAAGACTTCCAATACAAGAACACAACCGCCCCAATAGCGCCGAGTTGTATCGCAATTTGGAACGAGGACAAGAATGCGCTCGGCGGAATGTTGAGGAGCTCACTTGCGAGTATGAGGTGTCCCGTTGAGGAGATCGGAAGGAACTCCGTGATGCCCTCGATAATGCCGAGAATAACGCTGTCGAGGGGTGTCATGATGACAAAAGTATACCAGGGCTTTCTCGTCCCCAGTCCCCAAGGGTTGCCGTAGCCGCGTTTGACGGTATTCTTTAGGCATTATGGCGCTCGCGCTCTCATCCCGGCTTGAAGCCCTTCTCTTTGCCTCTGGCGAGCCGCTTACTAAGAAGCGCCTTGCTGGTTTTTTGGACACCAATCTGGACGGCATTGAGGACGCACTAAATGCGCTCCGGATCACTCTTGAAGATCGTGGACTCATGCTTGTTGAAGCAGGGGAGATGATTGAGCTGCGCACAAGCCCAGAAGCGGCTGACACCATACAGAAGCTACGCGAGAGCGAGCTCTCCAGAGACCTTGGAAAGGCGAGTCTCGAGACGCTCGCTATTATTCTCTACAAAGGAGGCTCGACGCGAGGAGAGATCGACTGGGTACGCGGTGTGAATTCTGGTGCCGCTATTCGCGCTCTTCTCCTGCGCGGCCTTATCGAGCGCACAGAAGACAAGGATGACAAGCGACGCGCATTCTACAAGCCAACCGTTGACGCGCTCGCGCATCTTGGCGCCGGCAAACTTGAAGACCTTCCGCGCTACGCAGAACTGCATGCTGCACTCGCTGCAAACGAAGCAACCGCCTCCGACGTATGACTACACCTACCCCAGACCTAAAGACGCTCATACGGAGGCTTGAGAAGCGCCAGCAAAAAAAGCAGGCTACCACGGCGCTCATTGCAGGTACTGCGGTTCTTGGGTTAACCGTGCTCGTTGCACCTCTCTTTGGCCAGGAGGAAGAAGTAGCTCCGATTGCCATTGAACCGGCACCGGTTGTTATGCCGGCGTCTGATGCCTTTGATGAAGTCAGGCTCGAAGGCAAGGCTGCTATTGTGTACGATCTCGTTACGGGCGAGACCCTATACGAGAAGAACAGCCGTTCTCAGCTTCCACTCGCATCTCTCACGAAGCTCCTTACGATATACGCAGCTGCAGAAAGCATCGATACCAACGCAACCGTAACGATGAGCGATACCGCACTTCTTTCAGAAGGAGACAACGGATTCTCAGCCGGCGAGAGCTTTGCGTTTGGCGACCTCGCTCGTCTTGCACTTGTCTCGTCTTCAAACGATGCCACGGCTGCTATCGCGGAGAGCGCCGCTATCGCTCGTGCAACAACCGGCAAGAACATGCTTGCGAGTGCAGTATCAGCTCTTGGACTTTCACAGACATACGCACTGAACGGCACTGGCCTCGACGAGAGTACTTCAGTCTCTGGCGGATACGGTTCAGCAAAGGACATTGCAACGCTTTCAGGAAAGCTTCTTCAGATAGCACCTGAGATAGCGAGCGCTACCATTAACACATCCATTTCCATTCGCTCGCGTGAGGGAGTGCTCCATACGTTGCCGAACACAAACCCGGGTATCGCACGAATCCCGAACGCGCTTCTTTCAAAAACTGGCTTCACTGATCTTGCGGGCGGAAATCTCGCCGTTGTCTACGATGCAGGCATCGGGCGCCCAATCGCGATTGTTGTGCTTGGCTCGTCCCGGGATGGACGCTTCACAGACGTGAACGTGCTCATGAACCGCACCAACGAATACTTCGCTGGCATTAACAAACAGCGTTAATTTGTATGATCATCGACGCAGCGCGAGTACTCATCCCGTCGGTCATCGCCTTCACCGTAGGTATCGCACTCGCGCCCATACTCACGCACTATCTCTTTAAGCACCGCGCCTGGAAGAAGAAGAGCGGGAAAGGGAACAGCATGGGGGACATGAACGGTACCCCGCTGTTTGATGAGCTCCATAAGGAACGAGAGGTATCAACGCCCCGCATGGGCGGCATCATCGTATGGGCTTCAACCCTTATAACCGCACTCGGTTTATGGGGTCTCGCGATGCTGTTCGGTGAACCATTCGCCTCATTTGATTTGATTACCCGCAGCCAGACATGGCTCCCGTTATTTGCACTTGCAGTTGGTGCAGGTGTTGGACTTGTTGACGACATCTTTGAGATCACCCGTTCTAATGGGGGGCTCCGGCTGCGTTGGCGTCTTCTCGTTGTTGCGCTTCTTGGATTGTTTGCCGGCTGGTGGTTCTACGAGAAGCTCGGTGTCTCAAGTGTCGGGATTCCACTTGTTGGTCCTGTTGAGCTTGGGATCTTTTTCATTGGCTTCTTTATGTTGGTTACGCTTGCACTCTACGCCGGCGGGGTTATCGACGGCATCGATGGCTTAGCGGGCGGCGTATTCGCCATTATT
>JALHML010000071.1 GCA_022844065.1 Minisyncoccota bacterium
CCTGCTCACGCAGGATCCCGATGATCTGCTCTTCCGTGAACCGTGATCGCTTCATTCTGTCCGTCCTTTCGAGGGGCGGACTCTAGCTATTCCTGGAGGAGTTTCAGGGGGTCACGTCATCATCTACCTCCCCCGCCAACCGACTCAGAGGGAGCCAAAGGGCTGCCTTGACGAAAACACCGCGTCTGCGGGGTGTTTTGTCGATTGGGGTTGTTGCTGCAGGCGCGGTCAAATTCGACACCGTTAGGATGTTCGAACTTTCAGGGCGGCGACTGTTTTCCAGAGATCTGCAGTTCGATGTCGGCAATTGGGCAGTGGGCTCGGATTCGAGTCCACTGGGCCTGAAGTCGTTCGGACGCCAGTTGAGGGAATAGGCGCGCAGAACCGTTGGCGCGCAAACGGCACCTACGCGCTACCATTCCGGTTACGCGACCCATCAGCCAAGTGGCCGGGCTAGTATGTTAATTATTCGCCGTCCATATGCTTTCTAAGTGTACTCCCACCGCAGCACATAACGCAAACCGAAGCGAACTGGGACGCGCCATGCGACGATGCGGTCAGCAGGAATAGGCTCGGGTTCTGCTGGGCTGTCCTCGTAGCTGCTTGTACCGAGAAGGGTAGTCTCTCTGAAAACCCGCGCTATGGGGGCGTTTGGTCCGAAAGCCACAACGAGATGCGCGTTGAAGCGCGGATGGTTTTTTGAGGTAATCGGCATCGCCGTAAATGGCTGGGCAGGCTGGGCTGCCCTAGTTACCAGATCAAACTCCACGACCTCGACCTGGCGTTTGCCGACCTCGCGTCCAAGGTTGATCATCAACCTGCGCTGATTGCCGATTGGGAGGGGAACTGGAGCTTCAAAAGTGTGGCGCTTATCTCTCAAGCGGATTTCGATATCGCCCACGCCAGACCAAGTGAAACGAAACTGAAATTCTCTCATCGGTCGGCGAGCACGAAGCACGAAGCGATATCGGTAGGTGATGTTGAACTGATCGTGGACTAGGCACTGAGAAACAATCTGGAGAGGTTGAAAATCCGTTAGCCAGCGCTGATTTCCAACCGTTCGCTCGATGTGTCTCTGACTGAGAACGGCGACGGCGGTGCTGATCAAGGTTGCGATACTTAAAGCGATAACCAGGACCCAGAGCCATACCGAGGGAGTGACGCTGGAGGCCAGCGAGACGACGCTCAAGACGATCGCGGCGATGGAACCAAGCGAGGTAACAATCGGGCCCGCCGCCACAATGAACAGAGTTGCAAATGCAACGACGGCCCTCGCATCGTTTTTCTCTTTTATCAGAGAGTAAATCTGAACGAGGCGCTTGGTGGAGACGCGGGGAGGCATTGGGACGTTCTCAATCCATTCCTCCATAGACGAGCAATCCCCTTCCAACTCTAAACCTCGCTCTACTTTGACGTGCCGTCAAGCTTCGACGCGCAGCCTCGTCGTAGGGACGTTGGGGACTTCAGGGACATTGATTTAGCACTATGCGGCTAGCCTCAGTTCGACATCTGACATCAGCTCCTCCATCGCGCTAAGTGTCTTGTGCCGTTTGCTGCTTTTGGCGTGTGCTAGCATGTCCTCGAGCCACGCTTCGGCCTCCGCAGGAGGCTGAAAAGTTCGAACGTCCTCTACCTCCCCCCGCTAAAGAGACTTTGGGGATGTCAGAAGGCCGCCATAACGATGAAATATTCGAAAAGCGGATTTTTCAACAGGTCCGCGGCCTCAACCAGGGTCGTTTGCTCGCCCTGTTCGGCCGGACACCTATGAGACCATTGCTCCAATGGGACTCAGTCCAGAGGAACTCCAGACATTCAAGGATGCGTACCGAAAAGCGTTCGGGGAGAATCTCGATGACGCCGAGGCGTCCGACCTCGCCTACCGCTTGGAGCACCTATACCGCGTTCTACTGACTGAGCAGTCTGACTAAAGTGTTCGCTGTCTCGGCGAACAGGATGGTGGTGGGCGGGTATACTGTAGTAGGCGTTCCGCCCCCGGAGATTGTCATGGTTAAGTCTAGTAATAAGGACTCCGTCAAGCGAACCCGTCGTTCGCTGCCCTCCAAGGCAGTGAGGACCGCACTGTTCGCTCGGATGATGGAAAACATCGCTCCGCGGCACATGGCGAAGGTTCGAGAAAACCAAACTCGCAAGAAAGACACCAAGTGACTTGCGAATTGGGCCGCCGTCTCCGTGACGCCGGCCCTTTTTCTTCTATAAAGCCACAACGGATCAGCGACAGCTCCCCGATGGAAGAGCTATGCTGGCTCATACTCACAAATCCGGATGTGTCTGCGTCCGACGCATCGATTAACGATCGCAATCTCAAAACACCTGAAAGCTAAATCGCCGCCCGGGATGCCGGGCGGCGATAAATCAGGATTCAGCGTATCAGGCGAACAGCCTTGGAGAAGGCGCGAATGCATTTGACCGCACCCTCTGCTTCTTCCTCTGCAGTTTTCGGCCGAGCAGGACGATCTTCGAGTTGAGGTTCTCGCCAAGCCAGGAATCGATTGAGGACAGGGTTGGCTTGCATTTCTGCAGCCGTAGGTAGGTCGCGCGGACGAACTAGCATAGCAGTGCTCCTTCGCTGTCTGAAACTGTTGTCCGAACGAAGTATACCGTATTTCAAAACATCGGGGATGTCAGGGACATCAGGGACATTGATTTAGCACTATGCCGCTAACCTCAGTTCGACGTCTGACATCAGGTCCCTCATCTCGCTGAGTGACTTGTGCCGCTTGCCGCTCTTGGCATGTGCTAGCATTTCCTCGAGCCACGCTTCGGCCTCCGGTGGAGGCTGAAAAGTGCGAACGTCATCTACCTGCCTCCGCACTAGCGCACAGGAACATCAAAATACCCTACGAGCTCATCCTCGATATGGTAGTGATGAAGTTGTTTGTTGAACCTGTTTTCAATTGGGATTTGTGCGGGATGGAATCCGGGTTTGAAATAGAAGAGCCAATACTTGAGGACGAGATAATACACACCTTTCTTTCCAAGAAGGTACGGTATTCCTTTCTGCCACACGTGCCACTTAAAGAGAAGCCGCTTTGCTACAAGAAAATCGATGAGACAACGTACGTGCGCGATAAGGAATGCAATGCTCACAAAGGCACTGATGAGGACACGAAGGAAATAGCCTCCACCAAGCGCGCGGTATAGATCTATTGCGGTTGAGCGATGTTCCATCTCCTCAATGCAGTGCCAGCTCCACACGCGATCCATCCGTTCATCTGTATCTTCGCCCTCAAGCACACCTACCTCTATGATTTGCTTTGAATAGGTTGCGGTAAAGTGTTCGATTAGCATGCAGGTTGCGAGCCGCATCTTGAGGGTAAATATCCTCTCAAAGAACAACAGGAGTACCTTCGTCTCCAGTACATGCTTTGTTGCAGGGAATCCCTGCGTATCCAGGTAGCGATTGTATGCGTCGTGCATCAGGGCGTGGGCAGTTTCCTCATGAATAAGGATGTCTGCCTGTTTCTTCAATCCGGAATCACTCACCAAGTCTCGAGCTTCCTCTACCGCACGCACGATGAACCGTTCTCCTTCGGGCACAGTTGCAGAACTCGTATTAAAGGCGAAGGTAAGGAGTGCGTTGTCTTTAAACCACCATTCCCGTATGGGCACCTTGTCGTTGGTCAATTTGAGCGCGGCGATTCGTTCACGCTCATTTATGACTGCTTCATCCATAAAGAAAGTATAACGCGTTGTTCGGCACTCATATAAAGAAAGAGAGTAGGCAGAACGTTCCCGGGCCTCGAAGCGGGCTCGAGCAAGGGTTATAATGTCCCTGTACGTGGTTTTTACAGGGCCCATGCTTA
>JALHML010000072.1 GCA_022844065.1 Minisyncoccota bacterium
CCTTTGTGAACCACGCGTGGCACTCAGCCCGCCACTGCTCAAACTCCCTCTCCCACGAGACCTCACTAATGAAGTACTCAAGCTCCATGATCTCAAGCTCGCGTACGCGAAATATGAACTCGCGGGGTGCAATCTCGTTCCGGAACGAATGTCCAATCTGCGCGATGCCGAATGGTAGTTTCGGATGATAAGAATCCTGTATGTTCTTAAAATTGACGAACATACCCTGCGCCGTTTCGGGTCTCATGTAGATAATCGTGTCACTACCATCAACCGAACCAACTGATGTTTTAAACATCATGTTGAACTGCTGCGGCTCTGAAAGTGTATTTCCTTCCGGACTCTTTAGTCCTTTGTCGGAAATTGCTGCGCCCATATCCTCAAGCGTCATACCTGCAGGATTAATACCTGCTTCCTCCAGGAGATGGTCTGCACGGTATCGCTTTTTCGTCTTTGTGTCTGTCACGAGAGGGTCATTGAAAGTCGTCGTGTGGCCACTTGCTTCCCAGACACGAGGATTCATGAGGATTGCCGACTCGATACCGTACATGTCGTCTCGCATATCAACGAACCTCTTCCACCACAAATTCTCAATGTTCTTCTTTAGGGCGACACCGAGCGGACCATAGTCGAACGTACCCGCGAGCCCGCCATAAATCTCAGAACCCGGAAAAACAAAACCACGCCGTTTGGCGAGTGAGACGATCTGTTCAAGCGTGACGGACATAAAGTAAGTGGATTATCGGACTTCTCCCTTCCCTTGCACATAGCTAGGGTCAAGGGTGACTTGGGTCGTGATCTCAGGGCGAGTTATGGTGAGGGCTTTTTGGGTAAAACGATCCGTACCGGTAACTTTCACTGAGGACATGAGTATAGGACTTGTACCGCGCTGCGACGCGCTTGGCAACAACGCAACCTGAAACGCAGCGGACCGGGCACTTGTACTAAAGCCAACACCGTTCGCAATCTCGCCTGCTCGCCAGGTAACCGTACGGGTCGCAGCATTGTAAGAGACCGAACCATCCGCAGGACTCGTCGCACCGACGTACCGAACGTAGGACGGGAGTACACCGGTAACGACCGTATCAGCAACTGAGTTAACCGTATTTGTGAGCGAGAGATTGATTGTATAGGTTGTCTCCTGATCTGCGACTGGCGGCCACGGGCCCGTATTTTTGAATGCACCACTGCTATAGAGCCCTTTGGCAGTAAGTGCGAGATCGGTCCCTACTTTTATCGTGCGCGTAACGGATGACGCTATGCTCTCTGGCACATTACTCTCCCCTACCCGACGACCCGCGACTGAGACCGTCGCGACAATAGTCGGATTCTTCATACTTGTGAGTGTTGCTGCGGACTTTGTCCTGAAGTTGAACGTACCACTTCCGGTTGCGCCCGGCGCAAGGTTTCCGAGACCACTATCCGTCTCGCGAGAGTAGATGATTGTAGTGTCAGACGAACGATAGAACCCTCCGTATGCACTGACCGACGAAGGGTCGAGGGCGGCGCCCGAAAGCGTTACCGAAACCTGACCATCAAGAATCGGTGTTGCGAGTGTATTCACCCACGAAATGATGCCCTGAACTGGCGCACCGGCTTCTATAACTGGCGTACTGCTCGTATCTCGGTTAAACGAAAGACCAGTCGAAAGAAACGGCTTTGCAAGCGTTACTGACGCGAGTGCCGTTGAATACGACACCGAAAGTACGCTCGTCTCCTCCCCGCGCCGGATACCACCCGTAAAGCGGAATACGCGCTCGTCATTGTTCTCGCCCGTAAGAGTGCCAGTAACGGTAATAGTACGCTCCTCACCTGGCGCAAGGGTTCCGACGGGAAATACCGGGCCCTCGCCACGACGTGCCGTAAACCCAAATGGGTACTGTGCAAGGACCGCTACATTCTCAATTGGCTCCTTAGCGTTCGAACGGACCGTCACCGCGAAGGTGAGCGGTTGCCCTACCGCCGCTTCAGATACCGCTTCTGCACGAACTGATAGGGGGGACGAGGTGATCTGTACCTCATACTCTGCCTCTTTTACGAAAACCGCGTTCGATCCTTCAATACGGTATTCAAATCGTATTGGCACCGTAACTCGTTGCCCTTCACTTCCATACATGCGTGCGCGTACAGAGCGAGTACTACTCTGCCCGGAGAGTATGTCTCCTGCGGTGTCTTCGTAATGCGTAAACGGTTGCTCTACATCATCAGGAGATCGTGTCGTGTCTGGGAATTCTGCCGATAGAGTAGTACTGAGTACCGTAACGGGATTTCTGTTTTCGATAGAGATGAGGATCGTAACCTCGTCTCCGCTACTAATCGAGGTCGGACCGTCTGCAAGAATCGTGATGCGGTCGGTCGATACCGAGCGTCCACCAAACACAAGGAAGTATGCAGCACTCGTAACCGCAAGTATGAAGAATATGGCCGCAATACCAAGGAATATCGCCGCCCAGGAGATGCGCGACTTCTTTGTAAGCACTTCGGGTGCTGGAGGTGCCCACCCTTCTTCTGCTGAAACAGAAGGAGCAGGCGTCTGCGAGAGCGTCGGTGCAGGAAAACTCTCTGGCGCTTGTGGCGCATAGAGTTTCTGTCGCAACCGTTCGAGTGTGCTCGTATCGTCAGGCGTGTTTGGAGGCATTGCTCCCAAGTATAGCAAGTCCGTTACAGGCCCGAGGCAGCGATTCCCCTATTAACCCGCATAACAAGCATGCGCCTCTGGTCCGGCAGGAGCGGTTCATAGGAGCCTACTTGCGGCAGAACACCAATATCAAGACCGAGTACGGAAAGGATACGAAGTGCTGTCATAATTTCTGCCGCATCCTGCGCCTCCTCGGAAAGCCCCGGCAAGACCTCAAGAAATTCTGTATATAAAACAAAAAGGGACGGATCATTTGCTTCGCCGTGCACCATGCGAAGAAGGAGTCCCGCAACACGCCCTGCACGTAGCCGCTCGGCACGCGTCAGTCTTTTGAACCAGCTGTCTTCAAGAATTGCTCCTGACAGTCGCCATCCCTCTTTCCCCCGAACAAGCGTCACCTCGCAGCGATCAAGTGTCTGGAGTGCGTGCGCAAGCTTTGCACCGGGCTTGCGTAAGCCTTCTGCGCGAGCCCGTACCAACCCAAACTCTTCCGTGAGAAGCGTAACGAGTGCTGCCGATTCCTTGAGCGGCGTTCGGGCGAGGACAAGTGCGGTCGTGGCGTATTTATGTCGCATTACGGACGAGAGAGAACCGTACTGGTCCGGTAGAGAGCTCGGCGACGTATGTGCCGTCTTCCCTCTTATCAATTGAGACCGTGTCTTTAGGGGAAAGACCCTCTGTCTTTCTCGCTTCAGCAACCGCACGTGCGAATGTTCGCTCATCCCCCTCTGCAATGAGCTCGGGTGTGAGTATGGTGTCGAGCATCATCTCTGCAGCGTTCATCTTTATTTCCTTTACATTCACCTCATCCGCAAGAATAGCGACGAGTTCAGAAGGAAGGGTGCCGGGAATAGAGAGTGAGGCGAGGGGCTGCCGAACCTTGATGTCGTCTTTCTGTCTAAGCTTGAGTGCGACTGACGCATGAGCACGAACTTCAGCCATTGAAGTAAGGAGTGCCTCATCTGCCTTCTCAGCAACCGGCCAAGGCAAGAGATGCACACTCTCTGCGTCACCAGCACGTCGAAGTGTTTGGTAGATGTGCTCAGCTGCGAAGGGTGCAACTGGCGCGAACAACACGGCACTCTGCAGAAGAACACTGCGCAGTGTGCCAAGTGCTTCGGGAGAGTCCTTAAATCGGTCCCGTGAGCGTCTCACATACCAGGTCGACAAATCGTCTACGAGCCCT
>JALHML010000073.1:0-2768 GCA_022844065.1 Minisyncoccota bacterium
GACTGGAAGTGCTGACGTTGCATAAAAGGTGACAAAAGCAGGACGACGCACCTGCTATAGTCTCCGTATGAAGAAGCTTTTGGATATCATCCTCAATTCGCTGCCAATACTCGTAATGATCGGGCTTATACCTCTCGTTGCGAATGACTATCTCCTGTCCTTTCTATTCTTACTCATTATCGTAATCTCGCTCACGATTAAGCGTACCCCGCTCGACCTCACGGCGCTCATTGCCGGTGCGATACTTATGACCATTGCGGAATATTTCTTCGTGAGCACTGGGGTGGAAACGTTCACGAGAAACTCCTTGTTCGGCATAATGCCGATTTGGCTGCCAATCCTCTGGGCCTACGGGTTCGTTGCAATCAAGCGTATCGTATACATCATAGGTAGGAAAGGATAGTTCCCGGTTTGGTATCATAGCGGTATGGACCTAAAGACGGCAGCCTACACCCTCCTGCGCGCTAACCGTCGCACAACGAGAGACGGGTATCAGTACACCGTCCCGAGTCCGAGTACATATCCATATCAGTGGCTTTGGGACTCCTGTTTCCATAGCATTGTGCTCGCGAAACTCGAACCCGATGCAGCAATTGCAGAACTTAGGTCACTTCTCTCGCGTCAGGACGAAGACGGGCTGATCCCGCACATGATCTTCTGGCGTCCGAAGCTCACTCGCCCGTATCACGTGTGGTGGGAGAAGGGCGTGAGTTCCATTACCCAGCCGCCAATGATTGCGTACGCAGCATGGGAAATATATGAGCAAACGGGCAGGACCGATTTCTTAAGAGAAATGTTCCCTCAGATGCTCGCGTTCTACATGTATCTCATTCAAGAGCGGGATCCGCACGACCATCACCTCATAAGTATTATTAATCCAGACGAGTCTGGAGAAGATAACTCACCCCGTTTTGATCTTGCGATGCGTGTGAAATCAAACATTTCGTTTTTCGGGCACATGTACAAGCGTCACCAGCTTGTAACCATGAATCGAACGTGCGGCTTTGATCCGCTCACCTGCATGCACGAGCGCTTCTGGGTGAAGGACGTGCCGTTCAACAGTATTCTTGTAAAGAATCTGGAACGACTTGCGCAGATTGCGGATGTTTTGGGTGAGGTTGAAGCAAAGAAGTTTGCTACGCTCCATCGCGATCTTATCAAATTCACCATGCGCGAGTACCTTATGGGTGAAGGGGTATTCTGGTCCGCGATTGGTCTTGAGCACGGGCACCTGAAGGTCGCGACCTGGGCGCACTTTGCGCCGCTGTTCGCAGGAATCTATACGCCCGAGGAAGCAAAAGCTCTCATTAAGAATCATTTTAATAATTCGGAAACATTTCGCTCAGAGTTCGGTATTCGTACTGTCTCGAAGAAGGAGGCATCGTATCGTTCGAATGGCTTTTGGCGTGGCCCCATCTGGTTCGCGCCACACTGGTTTATATATAAAGGTCTTAAGGACTACGGGTTCGACGAAGAAGCTAAGTGGATCAGGGACACGAGTGTAACGCTCATCGAGACCCACGGGTTCAGGGAGTATTTCGACCCAGAGACCGGAAAGCCCTATGGGGCGCATAACTTCACTTGGGGGACTCTCGTACTTGATATGCTTGAGTCATGAACGAATTACTTGCCGCACAGTCTGCATATCAGCCTCGCGTAGAAGGGGATAGAGTCACCGCCCCGGTTATTGTGTGTGGCGGTATGGGTGGCTCGTCCTTTCCAGTACGGATCGCACGATTCCTAAACGCAACACCGTACCTTATTACGCACCAGGATTATGGGTTGCCTGAAAGGGTTCCCGAAGGAGCGCATTACATTGCGCTCTCGTATTCAGGCGAGACTGAAGAAACCCTCTCCTTTGCACAAGAAGCCATAAAGAATGGATTGCCGCTCTCTGTTGTTACGGGTGGAGGTACACTTCTTGCGCTCGCGAAAGAGCACGGGCTCTCGTATGTGGAAGTTTCTAAAGGAACCGTGCCGCGTGAATCAATCGTTGGTATGACCAAGGCGCTCCTCACCCTTATTGGACAGGGAGAACTACTTGTGACGAATGAATTTACATTTGACACGGCTGTAGCGGAAAAGAAAGGAAAAGAGATGAGCGAACTCTTGGTAGACTCGATTCCCGTGTTCTACGCGTCTAACCGCAACAAGGTGCTCGGGGAACTTATGAAGATCTTTTGTAACGAAACCGCAAAGATTCCTGCGTTCTCAAACGTGTTGCCAGAGATGAATCATAACGAGATGCAGGGATATGGTTCAGGGGAGCGTGCTAAGGACCTCGCACGCCCAATCGTTGCGGTTTTCCTTGAAGACGCTACTGACGACGAGCGTGTGCAGCGACGTATGCGTCTTACGAAGCAGCTTCTTGGTATGCAGGAAGTTCGTACGATATCCGTTACGATTCCGAGTCTGCGAACAGAAGCGGTTCTCTATACGTGGTGGACAACTCATACAATGTGCTTCGCTCTGGCATCTCGCTACGGCATGGATCCAAACAGCACGCTTCTCATCGATTCGTTTAAGGAAATGTTATGACCAGGCTCGTGTTCGATATTGGAGGCACGAACATGCGTATGGCGATTGCTAACGACGGTGTCCTCGCAACTGTAAGAAAGATACCGACACCAAAGAACCCTAAGGAAGCAGTATCAGCGCTTGCGGAGTTTGTAACAGAATCGATTGAGCGACCCGTTGATAGTGTGGGCGGAATCGCAGGAATTATTCGCGATGGAGTAGTCGTTGATTCTCCAAACCTTTCCTCATGG
>JALHML010000073.1:2778-3761 GCA_022844065.1 Minisyncoccota bacterium
CTCATGGAACGGATTTCCGTTTGCTGAAGAACTTACAAGAGAGACAGGACTTACTGCAAGGATTTATAACGACGCCGAGATTGCTGCGTATGGCGAGGCGAAGAACGGTGCGGGGCGCGGATACGAGCGAGTAGCCTATCTAACGATAGGTACGGGTGTCGGAGGTGCACTCATAACGAACGCGACATTGCCGCTTCAAAGCCAGGAGTTCGAGCCGGGAAGACAGATGATTCCTGAGACCGACAAGACGCTCGAAGACTTTGTGGGTGGCAGGGCGCTTGAAAAGGAGTTTGGTATAGCACCTGAAAATCTCCCGCGTTCTGTATTCACGGAGCGTACCCATGTACTCGCTGTCGGTATTTTGTCCATCATCAAGTTATGGTCTCCACAGGTAGTTGTTCTTAACGGAGCACTTATGAATGAGGAAACTGCTTTTAGGTTTGAGGAAGTGAAGCAAGCCGTTGGAGAGAAGAATATCTCTTTCGTGCGTGCGGCACTTGGAGATGAGAGCGCACTTTATGGTGCTGCGCTTGCGTAGAATTCGCTCTCGCCGTACGTAACTTCCACAATAAGTGGGAGGTGGTCAGAGAACCGGGCTCCGTCCGGGACTGATGCTTGTATAAGTGAGAAATGATGAGACAAAAACAGTACCTGCAGCGCATGTTGTGGCTTCCATGAGGGATAGCCGGCGACGGACACCGGAGTAAGACCGGCTCTCTTGAGAAATTTGAACGATCGATGATCTCGTTCGTTAAAATCTCCCCCAAGTACGAGGGGACCTTCAATACTTTTTATATATTCTGCAATCTCCGCAAGCTGCACTTCACGCGGTTTGGAGCCAAGGGCGAGGTGCGCAACGAGTGCGGTCATAGAGGTGTTGTCAGGAAGTATGAGTACCGTTTCGCCAAGTGTTCTTGGACTCATGTGACTGAGGAGCGGATACGAGCGGTGAGTGCTAATTGGAAAGCGCGAGAGAATAGCAT
>JALHML010000074.1 GCA_022844065.1 Minisyncoccota bacterium
GGTTCGCGTGATTCTTCACACCGCACGTCCTGGTATCGTTATCGGCCGCTCGGGCGAGAACGCAACCAAGCTTCGTAACGAGGTAACCGCACTCATAAACGGGAAGGCAACCGGTGCCAAACGCGCCGTAAAGCTCGACATTATGGAGATCCGCCAGCCGGAGACGTCTGCATCCGTTGTTGGGTACATGGTTGCTGAGGGACTTGAGAAGCGCATGCCATTCCGTCGCGTCCTTAAGCAGACTGTTGAGAAGGTTATGGCCGTTCGCGAGGTTATCGGTGTCCGCATCGTTCTCTCGGGACGCCTTGGTGGCGCTGATATGAGCCGCACTGAGCAGATTAAGCGCGGTCGTATTCCGCTTCAGACGTTCCGTGCAAACATCGACTACGCACACGTTGAGGCACTTCTCCCGTATGGTCTTCTTGGTATCAAGGTTTGGATCTACCTTGGCGAGACCTTCAATGCTGAGTCTGGTACCCGCCCGGCTTCCGAGCGCCCGACCACTAACGGCTCACGCCGCTAAATTTCAGTACTATGCTATTCCCTAAGAAAGTTAAGCACCGCAAGTGGCAGACCGGACGAAAGTCCCCGGAGCGTCTTGCGCGTCCTGATACTCGTGGGATTACGGTTGCGTTTGGTTCCTATGGTCTTCGTGCAACGACTCCGTCTCGCGTAACCTCTAATCAGATTGAGGCTGCTCGTAAGGTGCTTACCCGCGTAACCGGAAAGGGAGGCAAGCTCTGGATTCGCATCTTCCCGGATCGCCCAATCACGAACAAGCCAGCTGAGGTGGGTATGGGTAAGGGTAAGGGAGATCCAAAGCACTTCGTGTTCGAGGTTCGTCCAGGACGCATCCTCTTTGAGCTCGATGGTGTTGAGGACGCGAAGGCGCGCGATGCACTTCGTCGTGCAGGGTCGAAGCTTCCTTTGAAGACAACCGTCATCACCCGCTAATATCATGGCTAAGAAACTTTCATTCAAGGATAAGAAGCCAGAGGAGATTACTAAGCTCCTCGGCGAGAAGCGCGAAGAGCTCCGCTCTCTTCGCTTCGCAGCCAGCGGTGGTCGCGCAAAGGACGCCTCAAAGCTCTCAAAGGTCCGCAAGGATATCGCTCGTCTTCTTACTGAGCAGACTGCGCAGAAGAACAACGCATAAATTTATGGAAACTACACCAACTACCGTTAAGCCACAGTCCTTCAAGGGAACCGTCGTAAAGACGGCCATGACTGACACGATCACCGTCGCGGTATCGCGTTACGTTAAGCACCCGAAGTACAAGAAGTACCAGACCCGTACCAAGAAGTTCCTCGTGCATGACGAGGGGAATACTGCCAAGGTAGGGGATCAGGTTACTATCGTTGCGTGTGCACCGAAGTCGAAGCGTAAGTCCTTCACCCTCGTAAAGTAATTATTTATGGTACAGCCACAATCAATCGTAGCGGTCACAGACAACTCAGGCGGAAAAGTTGCGCGCGTCTTCAAGGTGCTTGGAGGCTCAAAGCGTCGCTACGCTGAGATCGGCGATGTCGTGGTTGTATCCATCCAGAGTGCAGAGCCTCGCAAGGCGGTTAAGAAGAAGGATATCTACAAGGCCGTTGTTGTTCGCCAGCGTAAGGCATTCCGCCGCGCGTCCGGTATCTATGTTCGCTTTGACGACAACGCGGTTGTCCTCATCGAGAAGCAGGGTAAGGAAATGGGTCCAAAGGGTAACCGTGTGTTCGGACCGGTTCCACGCGACCTTGTCGAGAAGGGTTGGCAGAATATCGCGTCTATCGCGCCTGAAGTCGTCTAATCTCTATTCATATGTCTAAGGCAACCCAAGGAAAGCAGACCGCAAAGTTTAAGTTGAAGAAAGGCGACACGGTTGTCGTTATCTCCGGCAAGGACAAGGGCAAGACGGGAACCGTCGAGAAGATTCTTCGCGAGGATGCGAAGATCGTTGTTGAGGGCATCGGTCTCGTAAAGCGTCACAACCGTGGCGTGCGCGGCCAGACTGGACGCATTGTCGAGAAGCCTGCGGCTATCGCAATCTCCAACGTCATGTTCTACGACCCGAAGGAGAAGAAGGGCACCCGCGTAAAGCGCGAGACCAACAAGGACGGCAAGAACGTACGCATCTCTGTAAAGAGCGGAACTACCCTCGCATAACGATTTCAGTATGATCACTAAAGAAAAGCAGGCTAGCGCATTCGAGACTCTCAAGGAGAAGTTCGGTTACACGAACGTGAATGCTTCTCCGAAGCTCCTCAAGATTACGGTTTCGTCCGGTGTTGGAAAGGCAGACAAGGCGAAGAAGGCACTCGTTGAGAGCCGTCTTGCTCGCATCACGGGCCAGAAGGCATCCGCACGTCCTGCGAAGCAGTCCATCGCACAGTTCAAGATGCGCGAAGGCGACATCGTGGGCTACCAGGTTACGCTTCGTGGCGCTCGCATGAACGAGTTCCTTGAGAAGCTCATCCACATCACGCTTCCTCGTACGCGCGACTTCCGCGGCCTCAACGCCACCGCCATTGATGAGATGGGCAACCTCACGATTGGCATCAAGGATCACACGATCTTCCCGGAGACCGCTGAAGAGGACCTTAAGGACGTGTTCGGCCTCGCGATTACTCTCGTTACAACCGCAAAGACCAAGGAGGAGGCAGACGCGTTCTTCCGCCATCTTGGGATTCCGTTCAAGAAGGAGGCTGAGTAATTGATTTCTCAGTAAACCATCACGCCTTGACGAAAGTCAGGGCGTTTTGCATTGTGGGCACGGATACCTCATACCTCCGGACAGCCACGCTTCTGGTATCCGCGTGAAGAGTCCGGCAATGGAGATTGTCATGCCTGCCATTTCCGCCGTATGTCAGTTCGATGAGCTTCGGCTCGGAGAGCAGGCATCACAGATCGCAAACTCATTTGGTGTTCCGGTGCGGGGCGCCAACTTCGCTACCTGCGTGATGTCGGCTCCGGACGAGTATTCACAGCACCTGACTGCAGTGACTTTCATGCACACGGAATTGTTCCTGCGGTTCAGTAGGCTTACCCCAGATGCCCAGCGCGCCTTTATCGAGGCAGTTAGAAGGGAGGTGCTACGCATCAAGGAAAGCAGTGAAATTGAACCCGCGTTCGAAATTGAGATCCCATTCGGGGCGGCACCAAAAAAACGTCGCATGTGGGTGCAGCACAGGTATGCCCAACGAATTGGGGGCCAGAGGTGCAATTATAAGACTTCGTTCTTGACGCTCGGCCTCGTCTGAGACCAGAGCCCCGCAGAGCAATCTGCGGGGCTCCTTCATTGGTTTGACAGCCTACTTCCTAGCTGATAGATTGTCTTTACGGCTCCCCGGAGCTATTTTTTCTTATGGCCAAAGCATCACAACTCGCCCGCAATGAAAAGCGCATTAAGCTCGTCGCACAGTATGCTGAAAAGCGTGCGGCTCTTAAAGCTGCAGGTGATTGGGAAGGCCTTCAGAAGCTTCCGAAGAACTCTAGCCCAACCCGTGTGAAGAACCGCTGTGCAGTGACAGGCCGTGGACGTGGCTATATGCGCCCGTTCGGTCTTTCCCGCATCATGTTCCGTGAACTAGCCCGTGAGGGTAAGATCCCGGGTGTTAAGAAGGCTTCCTGGTAATTTTTGTATGGTATCTGACCGCGTAGGAGATTTCATCATCCGCCTCAAGAATGCAGGCGCAATCAACAAGCCGAGTGTATCGGTGCCTTTCTCGAAGCATGT
>JALHML010000075.1 GCA_022844065.1 Minisyncoccota bacterium
CGATGGTACAGAGGTTGAGGTCCCCATAGACCAGGTCGTGCACGGCGATTTTATTGTTGTGAAGCCAGGTGGGAAGATACCCGTAGACGGCATTCTTACGGAGGGAAGTTCCTATGTAGACGAGGCAATGGTTACGGGTGAACCTATACCGGTAGAGAAAAAAGCAGGAGATGCTGTTGTTGCTGGAACGCTGAATACCAAGGGCCACTTCATATTCAAGGCAACCAAGGTAGGTTCAGAAACTCTACTTGCCAGCATCATTAAAATGGTAAGTGAAGCACAAGGGAGCAAAGCTCCCATTCAAGGACTTGCTGATAAGATCTCTAGCGTCTTTGTCCCTGTAGTTCTCGTATTTGCTGTCCTCGTATTTGCGGCCTGGCTCTTCTTTGGCATCCCTGCGCTCGGATTTGCACAGGCACTTACGCTCGGCCTCACGTCTTTCGTGGGTATTCTCGTAATTGCGTGCCCGTGTGCACTCGGACTTGCTACGCCTATTGCCGTTATCGTTGGGGTTGGTAAGGGAGCGAGTGAGGGCATTCTTATCAAAGATGCAGCGACACTTCAGAAGCTTAGAAGTGTAAACACGATAGTTGTAGACAAAACCGGTACGATTACAAAAGGAAAGCCGGAAGTAGTCGCCATAGAAACGTACGGTAACCACACGGAAGGACAAATACTGGAAATACTTGCTTCTCTTGAGAATAAATCTGAGCACCCTCTCGCAAGTGCAATTCTTGCGTACGCAAAAGAAAAAGGGGTGTCGGCAAGCTCAACTGATACGTTTGAAATTATTGAAGGAAAAGGAGTTAAGGGGTCAATTGGGGGCATAGAGTATTTTGCAGGAAATCCTAACCTCATACGTGATCTTAAACTTAGTTTTGATCCCAAGGTTCTTGAAAGTCATACCAGTAAGGGTAGGACACCTGTCCTACTGGCTTCAAGTAAAGAGGTCATGGGATTGGTGCTCATTGCGGACGCTCTCAAGCCCGAAGCGGCCACCGCCATTAAGAAGCTACATGGCATGGGGATCTCAATCGTCATGCTTACAGGCGATAACAAACAGACAGCGCTCGCCATAGCTAAAGAAGTAGGTATCGATGACGTGGTAGCAGAGGCATTGCCGGGTGAGAAGCTTAATAAAATCAAAGAGTTGCAGGCGGCTGGCCGTGTGGTTGCGATGGCAGGCGATGGCGTGAATGATGCACCTGCCCTCGCACAGGCGGATGTGGGTATTGCGATGGGAACAGGCACCGATGTTGCTATTGAAACGGCAGGCATCACGCTTCTTCATGGGGACATTGCAAAGCTCGTAAAAGCAGTACGTCTTTCTCGCTTCACCATGGCTGGTATCAAGCAAAACCTGTTCTGGGCTTTTATTTACAACTTGGTAGGCATACCGATTGCAGCAGGTATCTTGTATCCATCCTTCGGTCTACTTCTTTCGCCAGTGATTGCGGGGCTCGCCATGGCATTCTCAAGCGTATCAGTGGTACTGAACTCACTCCGATTAAAAGCCGCAAAACTCTAATATGGATACTTATACCTTTCACATTCAGGGAATGCACTGCAAGTCCTGTATTGCTCTCACAGAAGGGGAACTGATGGATTTGTCTGAGGTTACCCATGCTGAGTCCTCGCTCAAAACACATACCGTAGACGTCACGGGTGAGTTTGGAGACCGGACACCTGAACAAATCGCGCAGCTTCTCACGGAACCTCTTAAGCACCATGGCTACAGCGTCCATTTGGAAAAACAGGCACATACGGTGCGTTGGGCTGATTTCAGCTACGCCATTCCAGCTGCGGCAGTTTTTGTTGGCCTCTTTATCGTCCTTCAAAAGCTCGGCATTGTGAACCTTGTGGGAGGTGGGGAAATGACCTATACCACTGCCTTTGTTGTTGGTCTTGTTGCCTCAGTGTCTACCTGCATGGCCGTCGTTGGAGGTCTCGTGCTTTCTATGTCAGCAACCTACGCAAAGGAGGGTGAAGCAGTGCGTCCACAAATATTGTTCCATATTGGTCGTCTCGTTTCGTTCTTTGTGTTGGGTGGTGTGATTGGGGCAGTAGGGTCAGCGTTCCAACTCGGAGGAACCGGCACCTTTGTTCTAAGTTTTATCGTCGCGGTAATCCTCCTCATTCTCGGTCTCAACCTTCTTGATATTTTCCCTTGGACAAAGAAGCTTATTCCTACACTCCCCAGCTCTTTCGGAAAGGGTGTGAGAGGCCTTAAGGGAACTACCGGGGCCCTAATGCCGTTCCTTATTGGCGCTGCTACGTTTTTCCTACCGTGCGGCTTCACGCAGTCCATGCAACTCTACACGCTTACAACCGGTAGCTATTTCGAGGGAGCACTTACTATGTTCATCTTTGCATTGGGGACGCTGCCAGTACTTGCGCTGTTGAGTTTCAGCGCTCTTAGTATCAAAAAAATGCAAACCAGTGTGTTCTACAAGACGGCTGGCCTCGTGGTGATATTCTTTGGCCTCTTTAACCTCATGAACAGTTTGGTTGCTGCAGGGCTCATCCAGCCGTTTATTAGCTTCTAACGTATACTCGAGGTATGAAAAACCTGCCAATAGTCCTCTCGGTCTTGGTAGCTGCTCTGGTGATCGGAGGGGCTATTGTGTTTGGTCAGAAATCGGATGGTTCAGGTCAGGTTGTGCAGAATGTGTCTATGGAGGGAGAGAAGCAAATAATTGAGATAGACGCTAAGGGTGGGTACTTTCCTAAACTCACTACAGCCAAAGCAGGAGTACCAACGGTAGTTCGTTTAAAGACGAGCGGCACGTACGATTGCTCGTCAGCCGTAACTATTCCAAGTCTAGGGTTTCGCAAGAACCTAGATGCAACCGGTATAACTGAAGTTGAGGTACCTATACATGTGGCTCAGGGAACACTTGAGGGCACCTGCACCATGGGAATGTATAGCTTTTCAGTGCGGTTCATTTAGCCGAGGCTCTTTATTCATTGGTATTTTTAGATACTTAAACTGCAAAAGCCCTACGTTAGTGTGAAAAGAATGCTTCAGTATAAATCCTGTCTTCGGCAACGCCGTGGCTCTTGAGGCCGTGCCAGAGATCTCGTACAAAAGGTATGGATCCGCAGATAAAGAATTCAGCGAGCTCAGGTCTACAATTGCTCACAATATCTCTCGGCCACATCCTTCTTGAAGTAATGTGAGGAGAGGAGACGGTATCCCTTGTAACGAAATAGTGCGTTGCTAATCCAGATACATGTGCTAACTCTTTATTAAAAATGAGATCAGCAGTCGTCCTCGCACTATGGAATAGACCGATTCTTCGTTCAGGTTTGTGTTCTAGAGCATGAGCTATCATGCCGCGGAATGGTGTTATGCCGATACCGCCTGCGATCATGACCAAATCAGTATTATCCTGTTCGCTATAAAAGAAACCATACGGGGTTGATCCTATAATTTTGTCCCCGGGCCCCATTGCACAAAGTCGGTTAGAGAATTCGCCGATTCCCTTGATTGTTATCTCCATTGCTTTTTTGCTTGGAGGACTTGAGATGCTATACGACTTGCCCTCGGGTGTGTTGAGTTCGGGGAAGTAGATGCTAATGAACTGACCCGGAACGAACGGCGGCACAGATCCTTTTTCACACGAAAGGGAAAGTGTCACCGTGTCG
>JALHML010000076.1 GCA_022844065.1 Minisyncoccota bacterium
TGGGGTGCAGGCGAAGCTCGCAGACGACGCGTACTTCTGCGTGGTACGAGGAACGGGCATCGCGCTGAAACATTTGGATACTTATAAGAAGAGCATCATTTCCAAGAAGTAGGGAATGGAAAAGGCCCCGAGCATTCTTGCTCGGGGCCTTTCAGTTTTTTAAAAGCGTCGAACGAAGCCGATGCCGTAGGTCTGCATCCGAACTTGTTCGAGACCTTCTTGCCTCTGCTTGAATCGCCAAACGCCGACGATGAATTCGGAGTCTTCCTCGAGCGCCCATGCGAAATGCAGGCTCTCGTTGCGAATCTTCAGATTGCTTGAACCGTCCGGATAGGACGACGATCTTTCTCCACGGAGCCGGACAGAGCCAAGTGGAATGGAGATTCCGTTCAGCGTCTGAATCGTTGGACCCAAAGCAGGACGGAACCTCGTTGCATACGGAGCGACGGCCTGTGGAATCTCCTGCGATTCAGTATGGAGGACTGACCCAGACCCTACGAACGGATTCGGCATCGATTCCTGGGCACGAGCCGTATCTCCGGAGAGTGCAAGCAAAGCAAGGATGGAAAGAGCGAGAAAACGCATTTCAGATCCTTTCGTATCTGGGTGACGTAACTTCCTGTATGAGACTCCCTTTATGAAGATGAGTCAACGACGAGGGGTGCGTAGAATTTATTGACTAAGACTGTGATTATGTTATACTGTTAACAGTACCTCATTTCTCAATTCGAAAGGAATTCAGATGTTACGAGCAGTTCTTCTCGCTTTCTGCATCTTGTTCGCTCCAGGAATCGGCGCGGCCCAGGTTGCCACTGTCGAACCTACCGTCGAAACCGACAAGGTGTCATTCAGTGTCGGTGTCGCGGATTCCTATCTCTTCGAGCGCCTCGCGTTCGAAGTCGAAGGACCCGTCATAAATGCCGGCGTCACCTATCAGGCCACCGAGAACTTTTCGGTGAACATCTGGGGCCAGTACGGCGACGACCGTCTCTCAAGGGAGATTGACGTGACCGGCACCGGAGAAACCACCATCGCCGGTGTTGATGTCTCGATGACCGTGGGCGGGTATTTTTATCCCGCTGGTGGCTCAGATACTACCTACACCGTTGCTGGTGCCGCCTATGTCCCGATCGGCTCGGCCATGATCGAGCTCCAGGCAGATCACTACATGGGAGGCTTCGAGAACACGACGTTTTCGGGCGCCGTCGCGTGGTCCTTGGGTTCAGTCAACATCACCGTTGGTAAGGCGTTCAATACCAACTGGATTGATCCAGTGTTCGCCCGTATCAGTGTGCCGGTCGGCCCTGAAGACCTTGGTATTCGAGCCGGCGCCCGTTTCTACTCGGGCGAAGGCGAAGAAGGCCTGGTGTTCGAGGTCGCTCGCACGTTCTGAACGATGATGCATTGAAGCGAAAGGCCCGACTCGCAAGAGCCGGGCCTTTTCGTATACAGCGCTCGTTAGTTAACGCGGGTGAACTCAAGCGAACCGTTGCCTGAGAGGTAGATCATGGAGAGATCAGTTTCTGTAAGCGCTGCTATTGCGAAATACAGCACCTCTTCAGCGAACTGTACCCTGATAACCTGCACGTTCCCGTTAACGACGAGCTCAGGTCGCTCGCTTGCGAGGTCCTCAACGACGTTCCAGGTACCGGTGACTGTTGCACTGTCGTCTCCTTCGTATCGGTCAGTAATAGTGCCATCGACAGTGAAGACACGAACAAAGCGTGCATCCTGCTTGCTTCGCCAGGTACCCGATAGATCCATGGAGGTCTGGACCGTTGAGACTTCAGCTCCCGTACCTTCTGGCGACATTTCCTGCGGCAATGTCTGCACAGGCACCATCATGGCCAAGTACCACCAGCCCACAACAGCGAGCGCGAGTACAACGACGATGCCTACGACTACGTTCCTGTTCATATCATTGAGAGGTTACTCCTATGGAGAAAGTGTAGCACCAGGATACAATGCCTTTATGGCGCATCATGCGTATCTCTATATTGGAGCACCCGAGGCCGGTATCCTTGCTGCTAGAGCATTCGCTGCAGAAAAGCTCGGCATTGCAGGCACAGGTCATCCAGACCTTGCGATCTTTTCATACGAAGGGCTGTTTCCGATTGATCACGCACGCAGGATAATCACATTCGCATCTCAGGCTCCTGTTGAGGGCGACAAGAAGCTCATCGTTATCGCAGCAGGGAGGCTCTTTCCCCCGGCACAAAACGCGCTACTCAAGCTTTTTGAAGAGCCAAGCGAGGGAACAACACTCATTCTTGTTGTTCCGGCCGAAGGAATGTTGTTGCCGACACTCCGCTCAAGACTCATCGAGCTTCCTCGGGCAGAAGGAGAGATAGACGAGACCGCACGTATTTTCCTGAGTAGTACACGTACTGAGCGCGAGAAGATGGTTGCAAAGCTGGTTAGTCGCGTGAAGTCTGACAACAAAGACGAGGACAAGCAGGCGGCTCGCATGGAAGCGGTCCGTATT
This sequence comes from Minisyncoccota bacterium, assembly GCA_022844065.1. Taxonomy (GTDB): domain Bacteria; phylum Patescibacteriota; class Minisyncoccia; order Phycocordibacterales; family Phycocordibacteraceae; genus C7867-001. Next base: position 2,486 of record JALHML010000076.1, read on the forward strand.
GCCGAGGGTTTAATACGCGCTGCACACCTAAGGCTGTTGAAAGCAAAAGGCGAGGAAGCTGAAAACCTCATTGTGTTTCTGCGAGACCTCAATACATTCATGCCAATACTCCACACAAGTTCCGCTCCTCTAAAGCTCATCTTCGAGCACATTCTCATCGTTATGCCCGAGAATCTCTGGAAGTGATACACTAGGCCGTATATGGCGTCATTTGATTTCAAAACTTTAGACCAGAGCATTAAGGAGACTGAGGAGTGGCTTGTCCGCGAGCTTTCGAGCGTCCGCACTGGGCGGGCAACCCCAGCGATCCTCGACACGATTAAGCCCGAGGTATACGGGACGCGTACACCGATTAATCAGGTTGCGGCCGTGAACATTGAAGACGCCCGAACGCTCCGCATCGTGCCGTGGGATAAGTCCTTAACGAAGGTTATCGAAGCAGCAATTCAGAACGCGAATCTAGGCGTCGGCGTTGGCTCTGACGATCAGGGACTTCGCGTTACGTTCCCAGAACTAACTGCAGAGCGTCGTACCATGCTACTTAAGGTTGCGAACGAGAAGCTCGAAGGCGCGCGTATTACACTTCGGGGACATCGTACCGATACCCTGAAGGCACTTGATGCTGCTGAGAAGGAGGGTGGCATGGGCAAAGACGAGCTCGCACGTTTCAAAGAAGAGGTGCAGAAGAAGATCGACAAGGGAAATGAAGCACTCGAGGCACTCTTTAAGAGGAAGGAAACAGAAGTATCTCAATAACCCATGACAATTATTATCTTCATCCTCGTCCTCATTGCACTTATCGTTGTGCATGAGTTCGGTCATTTCGTTGCCGCAAAAGCGTCCGGCATGCGAGTGGACGAGTTTGGTATCGGCTATCCGCCAAAAGCATGGGGCAAGAAGATAGGGGAGACGGAGTACACCCTCAATTGGCTGCCATTTGGCGGGTTTGTGAAGATATTTGGTGAGGACCCGGAGCCAGGAGAGGAGCATGCACCACGTTCGTTTGGTTCAAAGCCACGTATTCTTCAGGCGCTTGTACTTGTTGCTGGTATCGCGATGAACCTATTCTTTGCGTACCTCCTCATTACGCT
>JALHML010000077.1 GCA_022844065.1 Minisyncoccota bacterium
CGCCGCACCGAGATTGCGGAGAATCTTGAGTATGCTCGCTCGCTTGGCGACCTGTCTGAGAACGCTGAGTACCAGGAGGCACGTGAGCTCCAGGCTGCTACCGAGGAACGCATCAGGAAGCTCGAAGAGCTTGTTAAGCGCGCAAAGATTGTTACAGACGGCAAGAAGAAGGATGTTGTGGGCTTCAGCTCAACGGTAACGATTAAAAAGGAGGGTTCTGGTGATACACACGAGTACACTATCGTGGGTTCAGAAGAAGCGGACATGCGCATCCATAAGCTCTCTCACGTGTCGCCACTTGGCGCGGCACTCATGGGCAAGAAGAAGGGAGATGTCTTTACGTTCGAGACACCAAACGGAAAGCAGACGTATACGATTGAGAAGGTTGCGTAGCGAGTAATTGAATGTGAAAAGGGCCCCGTTTGTACGGGGCCCTTTTTGCCTGTCGCTTCTGCGACTCAGGATCGGTTTTGCCAGCCGCGGCGCTGCGCCACTTCGAATGCATCGCGATCGGCCTCGGTCTCCATTGGTGGGAGTGGATGTCCTTCCCCGTACGCTGCGAGCGACCGGGGAACGTCATCAGGGGCCAGATTGGGTGGCGTCATAGCCGAAGAGACAGGGGTCTGTACCACAGACCTATGCAGAGGGCCACCATCAGGGGAATCAGTCATAGTACTTCCTCCATTGTTTTGAGTGAAAGGGCAGTATCGCCTGTAAAGGCAATCGAGCCCCCGTCCGTTTCCGGTCGGGGGCTCGATTCAAGTTTCTTTCCTACTTTCTTGGAGAAACCTCAAGCGAAACCCCGACCATCTTAATGAGGCCGAAGTAAATGAAGACGAAGGTCAACACCTGATTAATTGCTTGAGTCACAGTAGGGCAAGCATAGCGCATGTTGGTAATCACGCAAGGCAGGGTTATACACAACTTTCCATAGGAACCACGTACTAAGTGGGTGAAAGTGGCATATACTGGCATATAAGTGGGATGAAGTGGGAACCGTGTCCCTTCATCATTCTCGCGAAACCTACTTACTATGTTCATCGGAGAATACCGTCACACCCTCGATGCGAAGAATCGTCTCTCGCTTCCAGCAAAGTTCCGCAAGGAGCTCGGTTCTTCGGTCATCGTGACGCGCGGTCTTGATCACTGTCTTTTCGTCTATCCGAAGGCAGCATGGAAGAAGGAAGCACAGAAGTTTGCACAGCATTCATCGGGTGGCCAAGCAGGACGCGCATTTGCGCGCCTCATGCTGGCGGGTGCGAACGAAGCAGATGTCGACTCTGCAGGCCGCATTCTTGTCCCTGATTATTTGAAGTCCTATGCCGTGCTTTCAGGGAAGTGTGTGGTTGCCGGTGTTTCAGATCGTGTCGAGCTCTGGGACGAAACCGCGTGGGAGGCATACACCAAGGATATTGAGCGCGATGCTGATTCCTTCGCAGAGACTCTTGGGGCTCGATCGCTCGCATAATCATATGGAGAACGACCTCACCCGCACACACGAAACCGTTCTCCTTCACGAAACCGTTGATGGCCTTGAAATAAAGGCAGACGACGTTGTCGTTGACGCGACACTCGGCGGCGCAGGACATTTCCGTGAGGCACTCACAAAGCTTGGCCCTAAGGGTGTCTTGGTGGGCATTGACGCAGATGCTGATGCGCTCATTCGCGCACAGAAGGTTGTGGACGAAATTCCGGCAGCAGAGCGTCCTACGGTGCGTCTCGTTAACGGCAACTTCCGTGACCTTGGTGCGCTCCTTGATGCAGAGGGACTTACGCCAACGAAGGTGATGTTTGATCTCGGGTGGAGCGCATTTCATCTTACAAGCGGCCGCGGCTTCTCGTTCAAGGTAGATGAGCCACTCCTTATGACGTACGGAGACCCTAGCGAGAGCACCACAGCCGGGGACCTTGTAAATCATTTGTCTGAGAGTTCACTCGCAGATCTCCTTTGGTCTCTTGGTGAAGAGCGCTTTGCGAAATCAATTGCGAAGTCAGTTGTTTTGCAGCGCGAGAACGCGCCGATTGAAACTACGACGCAGCTTGTAGAAGCGATTGGTGAGGGAACACCGTCGTGGTATCAGCATCGCCGTATTCATCCAGCAACGAAGACGTTCCAGGCGCTCCGTATTGCCGCCAACGACGAGCTCGGTGCGCTCCGTGACGGTCTCGCAGCTGCTATCGAACGGGTGCCTGCCGGAGGGCGTATCGCCGTTATCAGTTTCCACAGCATCGAGGACCGCATCGTAAAGGTGATGTTCCGTGACGCTGTGGAAGCTGGGAAGGGAAGTCTCGTCCAGCGCAAGCCAATCGTGCCGTCTAGTGAAGAAAATACTAAAAATCCTCGTGCGCGTAGTGCGAAGCTCAGGCTCTATACGTCAGGTCCGCCTGCCGTTAAGAACCGCATTAACCTAACTTCATTTCCTGCGTATGCCTGATCGAACTGTTTCAATTCTCGGATATGCCTGTGGCGCTCTTGTCGCCAGCTATCTCGTGCTCATCGTGGTTACGGTTTCGATGGCTGCGTGGCAGACAAATCTTGCTATGGAGGTACATGAGACTGAAGCGGATATCGCTCGTCTTGAGAGCCGGTATTACAGTATGGTCGCGCAGATTGATAAGATAGATCCAGGTAGTCTCGGACTCGTCCCACCTGCTCGCGTCATGTACGCAACCACACAGACCGCTCCTTCCGTTACACTTCGTTAATCTATGCGCCGGGCGATTCGTACAAGACTTCGAATACTTACCCTGGCACTTGTCTGTATTGCGTTACTTCTCATAACGAGGCTGTATTTTGTACAAATAGTGCACGGCAATGAATTCTCGCTGCGTGCGGAGCGGCAGTATGTGTCAGCTAGCCAGGAGCTCTACGATCGGGGAACCATATACTTCACGCGTAAAGACGGGACGCTACTCTCCGCCGCAACGCTAAGGAATGGCTTTACGATTGCCATGACTCCAAGGTTAGTTGAGGATCCAGAAGCGACCTACGCCGCGATAACAGCACTTGTGCCGGTTGAGCGAGAAGTATTCTTTGCGTCAGCTGCAAGGAAGGAAGATCCGTATGAAGTTGTGGCGAAGCGTGTAGAAGAAGACGTGGGCCGTGCAATAGAAGCACTTAAGTTAAAAGGAATACGCGTAGAGCGTGAGAGGTGGCGTGCATATCCAGGAGAGACACGCGCTGCGCAATCGATTGGGTTCGTTGCGTATGATGATGACGATACACTCGCTGGACGGTTCGGTCTTGAGCGCTACTACAACGATGCACTGAGCCGAGAATCAGTAGGTGTGTTCGGAAACTTCTTTGCAGAGCTTTTTGCAAATATTAATAGCGTTACCGTTAACGCACGCGAAACTCGTGAAGGCGACCTCATTACCTCAATTGAGCCGGTGGTGCAGGAAAAGCTCAACCAGATTCTCGTTAAAGTAAATGCTCAGTACGGTAGCTATGAGACGGGGGGCATTATCATGGACCCAAAGACTGGAGCGATTATCGCGCTTGATACCGCCCCATCGTTCGATGCAAATAATTTTGTGAATGGGAACCCGGCCCATT
>JALHML010000078.1 GCA_022844065.1 Minisyncoccota bacterium
CGAGGCCTGACGGACCGGAGTCTTTTGGGCAAAGTTCAGGCCGGCTACTGCGACGGCCAGAGGCTGAGCGAGATCATTACGGCCGAGGAATGCCAGCAGCTTCAGCAAGCGGGGGTTTTGAATGATAGGGGGAGGGAGTTCTTTTCTCGCTGCGTGGTCTTTCCACTCCAAGATCGCCACGGGCGCACCGTCGGGTTTTATGGTCGTAGCATTCTCGAGGGCGGCAAGGTGCCCAAGCGAGTGAGTGCTCGGCGTGGGCTGTTTCGGGTAGAGGCGGCTAAAGGGGCGGCCTCGGTCGTGCTCGTGGAAGGTGTATTGGACGCGCTGGCCTTGATGCAGGCAGGCCTTCCCAACGTGATGGCGCTGGGCGGGGTGCAGGGCTTCAACGAGGAGCTGCTGGCTCATCTGCAGGCAGAGAGAGTCAAGCAGGTGACCCTTTGCCTGGATGGCGATATGCCGGGAATCCAAGCGGCCGCCAGCCTCACCAGGAAGCTGGAAGCTGGTGGGTTGGAGGTGCAGGTCGTAAAGTTGGCTGACGGGCAGGACCCGCTTTCGCACCCGCAAGAGGCGCTCCGCTTGCTCCAAGGTGATTGCCCAGCTGCGACAGATAAGGTGCGCAAATACCAGAAGTTGTCGCAGGCCCAGGGCAAGCTCAAGGTGCTGGTGACGGTGCAGAGCGAGCAGGGGCAGCAGGCGCAGGGCACGGTGGACCTTTTCTCCTCACGCAGTCGCCGCCAGGAAGCCCTCTCGCTAGCCCGCCAACTGGGCCTGGAGGTGGCCGACCTGGAGAGCTGGTTTCTTGATATTCTCCAGGAAGTGCAGTCCCAGAAAGAGCAACCCAAGTCGCTCTTTGCCAAGGTTGAGGTGGAGCCGATGACGCCGGCCCAAAAGGCCGCCGCCCTCGCCTTCCTGCAGCGAGGAGACCTGGTGGACTGCATCTTAACCAATATGGAAGCGCTGGGCTATCAGGGCGAGAACGAGGCCAAGCTGCTGGGCTACTGCGTCAGTGTTTCGCGTAAGTTGGAAAAGCCGATGTCGGCCATCATCCAGAGTGGCTCAGGCGCGGGCAAGTCCTATCTGGCCGAAGTGGTGCGCAAACTGACCCCTCCCGAGGAAGTTGTCTTTTACTCGCGTCTTTCGCCTCAGGCGCTCTACTACATGCCCAAGGACTATTTGCAGCACAAGTTCCTCGTCTTGGAAGAACGGGCCGGCGGAGAGGCCTGTGACTATCAAATTCGGGCCCTACAGAGTAGCGGTATCCTGCGCCAGGCCATCGTCACCAAGGACCCGGCCACGGGCCAACTGGTGCCAACGGAAAATGAAGTCTGGGGGCCAATGGCCTATATGGAAACCACCACCAGTCTTAAGCTGAACCCGGAGAACACCAGCCGGTGTTTTGAGATACCTCTGGACGAATCCCAGGAGCAGACACGGCGCATCCACGAGCGCCAGAAGTCTCTGCGCAGCCTGGAAAGACTGGAGGGTGGCGAACGGGAAGAGAAGATCTGCCAACTGCACCATCACGCCCAGCGCCTGCTGCAGCCTATCGCAGTGGTCATCCCCTACGTGCACCTGCTCACCTTCCCGGACCAGTGGCTGCGCAGTCGCCGCGACCACGACCGTTTTCTGACCCTCATCGAGGTGCTGGTCTATTTGCACCAGCAGCAACGACCGCGCAAGGTCCACAATGGCCTGGAATACCTCGAGGCTACCCTGGATGACTACCGCTGGGCCTATTTTCTGGCCCAACGCGTGTTGCAGCAATCCCTTGACGAGTTGTCCCGCTGGGCCCGCGAGTTGCTCACGGCCTTCGAAGAAAACTCCTGGTCCAACATCACCCGTCGAGAGCTACGCGACTCCCTAAAGTGGCCGGACCGTCGCTTGCGCGAGGCCGTCGAGGATCTGGTGGACCTGGAGTATTTGCTGGTCCAAAAAGGCCCCAACAACCAAAGTTTCTTCCAGGTGAGCACTGGTAAGGGCAGCTCGGGCCCAGGTCCCGGCCTGATGACCCCTGAGGAGCTGGCCTGGCTCTGGAAAGAAACGGCGTAATGGCGGGGTTGGATCGGTTTGATCAAGCCTCTCACCGGTTTGATCAAACCGCCGACTTTTGCCGACTGTCAGAAACGGCCTGGTTACGGGCCGCAGCCGGTTTGATCAGTTTGATCAAAAAACGATAGGACGGATCTTGTTTACAAATGACACCGCCACTTCATAGCCTCCCATATTGCTCAGGTTCCTCTTGTACTCTCAAGAGAGAACGTGGGCTGAGGGCCTTTTCGCGATGAGCCAGGCATTGGCCGACACTCTGGCCGGATGGCTGGATGAATTCGTCGAAGACATGCGGCGTCGCAGCTACTCGCCGCGCAGCCTGGCGAGCTACCGTTACGACCTTTTGCAGTTCGTCCAATGGGTCAGCGAGCAAGAGGCTCTGGAGGTGGGGGGCCAACTGACCGCTGCCGTGCTGGAAAACTACCAGATGCACCTGATGTTACGGCCCTCCAAGATTCGTCCACACAAGCCGATGAGCACGGCCAATCGCAACCGCCACACGGCCGAGCTGCGCAGCTTTTTTCGCTATCTCAAGCGCACTTGCAAGCTCCTGTCCAATCCCGCCAGTGACCTGGAAAGCGCCCGCCAGCCCAAGCGCTTGCCCCAGGCCATCATGACGGTGGAAGAGGTGGCCCAGCTTCTCGTGGCCATCCCCAAGGACACGCCTACGGGTGTGCGCGACTGGGCGGTGGTGGAGGTGCTCTATGGCACCGGTATTCGCCGCCTGGAGCTGCTGGGAATGAAGGTGGAGGACCTGCGCCTGGCTGAGGGCTTTTTGCAGGTGCTGGGCAAGGGCAACAAGCAGCGGGTGGTGCCTTTAGTTCCGGCGGCCTGTCGGGCCCTGCAGCGCTATCTGGGCGAGGGCCGCCCTCAATTGACCCAGGGCAAGCATCGCGACCTCTGGGTTTCCAACCGACACGGGGGGGCGGTCCATCAAAGAGAGCTGCTGGCCTCCCTGCGCCAGCACGCCAAGCGAGCGGGGATTCGGCCTTTGCTGGGGTTTCATCAATTTCGCCATACCTGTGCCACCCATCTGTTGCGCGAGGGGGCCGATCTGCGCTCCATTCAGACTTTGCTGGGCCACGCCGACCTGAATACGACGGCCCTTTACACGCGCATCGAGTTGACCGACTTGCGCAAGGCTCTGAGCCAGTTTCATCCTCGTGAAAAAGACTCGGACCAACCCACCTGAGAGCTGGGCGGCGAGGGACCGCCAGCTGTATGAGGAGTTTGCCCAGCGGCTGCGCCAGAAGCTGCGCTCGCCGGGCGGCTATCTGCGTAGCCTGCTTCGCTTCTTTCCGCGTCAAGCCGAGAAAGGGCTTGCTTTTCGCGATTTTCCCGCCTCCTTTTTGGGCCACTACGCCAGCACCTTGACCCTGTCTAGCCGCAATCGCTGGGTCTCGGCCCTCAAGGCCTGGACGCGCTTTCTCTACCGCCGCAAAGAGCTGCTCTGGCCCGTTTATGAAGAACTGGGGCTCTATTGTCGGCCAGCCCGGCGGCGTGATG
>JALHML010000079.1:0-659 GCA_022844065.1 Minisyncoccota bacterium
CTGCCGCCAGAGATTGAATGGTTCTGTAAATCAGCGAAGTCACTCTTTATAACTGATTCGTATTCGTCCCACAGTGGAAGTCGCCATACATAGTCCCCGGACTCTTCACCTAGAGTTAGAAGCTCATCAGCGAGCGCATCGTCGCGTGTCATAAGACCAGACGCATGAACACCAAGCGCTACCATAGCGGCACCGGTTAGTGTTGCTACATCAATAACAACACCAGGCTTGAAGCGCTTTGCATACGTAATAGCATCAGCAAGCACGAGCCTTCCTTCCGCATCGGTATCAGTGACCTCAACCGTCTTTCCTGAAAGAGAGGTGAGGATATCGCCCGGGCGGGTTGCACCGTTCCCGAGCATGTTCTCGGCGGCCGGTACGAGTGCAATAACGTTTTTCTTCAGCTTAAGCTGAGCTGCAAGAGCTATGGCATGAATAACGCTCGCGGCACCCGACATATCAAGGTGCATCTCGTAGATGCCGCTCGATGGCTTGATGTTAAGACCTCCCGAATCAAAGGTAATACCTTTGCCAGCAAGCACGATCGGCTTTTCGCTAGGCTTGCCACCCTTGTAGGTCATAACTGTGAAGGTTGGGTCGTCCGAAGAGCCAGCACCGACTCCTGCGAGAAGTCCCATACCAAGCTGAGTAAGAGCTGC
>JALHML010000079.1:669-3514 GCA_022844065.1 Minisyncoccota bacterium
GCACGGTCCATCGTCTGAACCGTTACCGGAAGTCCCGCAACGGCAGCCTTCGCAGCCTTAGCAAGTCCCTTTGGAGTCATGGAGCCGCCCGGAGTGTTTGAAAGTTCTCGTGCTGCGTTAACTGCCTCACCAACCAGAAGACCTTTCTTAATGCCTGCGCGCATTGCGGGTGTTGCCGCATCACAAATAAGAATCTCCTCCACATCTTTCCAGCCATCCTTTGGCTTTGTTTTAAAAGTACGGAACTCGAAGTTCGCCATAACAACATTCTCTGCAAAGACTTGGCCACGCAGTTCTTCTGATGAGAATGAAAGGTTCTCCCAGAGTTTGGGGGTTGCAGTAAAGGTCACAGCAACCTTGCGTGCGTTCTGCTGCTTCGCTGCCTGCACCATGCACCGGATGAGGATGGTGAACTTGCGGTTGGTTAGGTCCTTCGCCTTTCCTATACCGAGCTCAAGCCATTCAGTACCGTCCTCTCGGACGAATCGCTTCGTACCCTTTGGTTCTTCAATAAAACGCACCCGAAGATATCCCTTCGGTGCAGAGCCAATATCAGTCTTCGCGAAGGTTATCTTCATAGGTTTTATTCCTCTGGCTGGGTTTCAGACAGACGGGTGTCGATTCGGTTGATGTCGCGCGGGAACAACGTCGCTTCCTTGAGATTAGGTAGGTTAAGGAACTTTGCAGTGAGTCGCTCAAGACCCATGCCCCATCCGCCGTGCGGAGGCATGCCGTACTTAAAGGCCTGTAGATAATACGAGAACTTCTCAGGATCAAGACCCTTCATCTTTATGCCATCAATAAGATTCTGGTAGTCATGCCTGCGTTGCCCGCCGGTTGTTATCTCAACACCACGGAACAAGAGATCGAATCCATTCGTGAAGCCTGGGTCATTCGGATCCTCGTAGGTGTACATCGGACGCTTTGACACCGGATAGTGCGTGACGAATATGAAATCAGAATCATGCTTATTCTTCGCCCACTCGCATAGCCATCGTTCGTCTTCTGGTTCAAGATCAGGCTCCTCACGCTTATCCTTGCCTGTCTCCTTGAATATAAGCTCCTGTGCTTCGCGAAGTTTCATTCGATGAATTGTGGTTGGCACTGCTGGGACTTGAGCGTTAAGAAGTGTGAACTCTGCTGCGCAGGTCTCTCTTAAATGATCCGCGATAAACGCTAAGAGCTTTGTTTCCACTTCCATAACATCGGTGTGGTCCTTTATGAACCCCATCTCAACATCCATCGAGGTGTATTCGTTCAAGTGGCGCGTAGTGCTGTGCTTCTCGGCACGGAATACGATACCTATTGAGAAAACGCGCTCGAGCGCACCCACCATGATCTGCTTGTAGAGCTGTGGCGAGGTAGCAAGGTGTGCTGTTTTTCCGTAGAAATACGGTACTTCAAATACTTCCCCGCTTCCTTCAGCATCATCACCTATGAGCTTCGGTGCCTGGAACTCAGTGAATCCTTGGCTATTTAGGTACGTGCGATATGCGCGCACAATTTCGGCCTGCACTTTGAATATTGCGCGAGCACGCTTGCTTCGGAGTGTGTAGGGCAGGTAATCGAGATAGGTATCGAGATTTAGGTCCGCATCAAGCTCGAAAGGAATATCCTGTGTCTCAGCAAGAATCTCAATTCCTTTAATCTCAAGCTCAATATCTCCGTTAATCTTTCCTTCCTGCACGTTCCTTTCTGGACGCTTGTTAACGATCCCTTCAACAGAAACAACAAATTCGTGGCGCACGCTCTTTGCAGTCTCCATAAGAGCCTCGTCTCCAGGAAGGACAACGCCCTGCACCGTTCCGGACATATCGCGGAAATCAAAGAAGACGAGCTTCCCTTGATCGCGGCGCACGTCTACCCATCCCTTAATCGTTACGCTCTCGCCTGCTTTCTGGGCGAGGTCTCCTATCATCGTGCGGTCCTGCATATAGGCCTAAAATACCACGGCCGCGCATGAAATGCGCGGCCGTGGCTCGTACAAATACGTAATCTCTATGAGACTCCTACAGCCCTGCGGACTTCCTCAATCTTTGTGTTTGCGCGTTCTCGTGCGAGCTGCCCGCCCTTTTCGAGTACGTCCGCAACGGTACGAGGATCTGATGCGAGTTCGTGATACTTCTCACGCATTGGTGCAATAAAGGCATCAAGGTCTTCGATAAGGGCTTCCTTGAGTGCCTTGTAGCGACCCTGGTGCTCGTCATAGAGGGCATCAAGTTCACGCTCGGTCTTAAGAAGTCGATGGATGGCGTACACGTTTTCTGGTCGGTCTCCGGACGAGTCCGTAACAATGGACATAACGAGTTCTTCAATCTCGTGACGAGTAGAGAAGAGCGGGATCGTATTGTTGTAGCTCTTGCTCATCTTTCGTCCATCAACACCGGGCACCGTCGCTACTTCAGGAATGATGAACTCCTCAGGAAGCGTGAAGGTGTCGCCATAGATACGGTTGAACTTCTCTGCCGTATCGCGCGCGTATTCGATATGCTGCTTTTGGTCCTGGCCAACAGGAACACGTGCTGTGTCGTACAGAAGAATGTCCGCTGCCATGAGCATCGGGTAGTTGAAGGTGCCAACGGATACTTCTCTGCCCTTGGCTTCAGCGTCCTTGTACGCGTGCGCACGCTCGAGATACGGCATGGTGGTGATGGTGTCGAAGATCCATGCGAGCTCCGTATGTGCTGGCACATCAGACTGCTTGAACAAGACAACCTTCTCTGGATTGATGCCTGAAGCGAGGTAGGTTAGGACCAGCTCATGCGTGAGATCCCGCATATCGCCAGCATTCTGTACGAAGTTAAGCGCGTGGTAGTCAGCAACCATGAAATAGCACAGGTGGCTG
>JALHML010000080.1:0-2716 GCA_022844065.1 Minisyncoccota bacterium
AACGAGCCGTAGCATACACACCAATCAAAGGTGCCACAAACCACCAGAAGAAGTATTTGTCTGGTGCAAACAGAGCATCAAGAGACGGAGTGAGCGGGATAACTGCTGCAATATCAAGTACGTGATACCCAAGCGCAAGTACGAAGCCTCCCGTAACAAGAGCAAGGAGTGAAAGCACTAGTGGATTGATCCGCATCGAGCCGGACGTTGCGACACGCCGTAGAAGTATGTACGGGAAGAAGGTAAACACCGCAAAGAGCGTGATGCCCGCAACCGCACGAACGAGTGCGGAATCCCCTACGAGAAACATTTCCTTATACGGAAATACGGTGAAGAGCGCGAACCCAACATACAGGGCGAGTATAAGAGAAATAAGCATCGCTCGCCCAGCACGAAGTGCAAAGAAGAACAGTAGTGCCGCTATAACAGCAAGAACTAGGAAGTTCCCAAAGAACGTCACAATTGATCCAAACCCGCCTGTTGCAAACTGATTTACTACATCCATACCGTTAGCATAGCAGACACTTGCAGTGCCAATGGATGAGTACTGTGCACTCTAGAGTCCTTCGCTCTTCAGTTCTTCGATGGCCTTCTTCGCTTTTCCCGAGATCTTCTTCGGTAAGGTAGCGGTTAGGCGAATAAGGAGGTCTCCCTCGTGTCCGTCGATAGAAACTCCTTTCCCTCTCAAGCGGAGTGTCTGCTGTGCCTCATTCATTGCAGGGATTTTCACCTCAAGCTTCTTCTCGTCGATGGTGGTGATGGTTGCAGTGGTGCCAAGAAGCGCGTCTGTAAGCTTCATAGGCATATTCATAACAAGGTTCATGCCCTCTTTCTTAAATACGGCATGAGGCTTTACGTGTACCTTTACGTACAGGTCCCCGGAGACTCCACCCTTAATGGCTTCACCCTGTCCTGGCATACGGATCATTTCCCCACCATCAATACCCTTCGGAATCTGAATCTTAATCTCCTCTTCGCGTCGTTCTACGCCGTGTCCGGAGCAGGTTGAGCACTTCTCCTTCGGAAGCTTCCCGGAGCCTTCGCACACAGCACACGTTCGAACGCTCGTGAATGCGCCTAGGGGCGAGTTACGCGTCTCATGCATCTTGCCTTGTCCGTTACAGGTCTTGCAGGTCTCAAGTTCGGTTCCCGGCTTTGCACCGGAGCCCTCACACGTGTTGCAGGTACCTACTTTAGTGAGGAGTACGGAGCGGCTACCGCCAAGGATAGACTCTTTAAAGGTTGCCTCGATATCAATAGAAATGTCTCGCCCACGTTTTACGCGAGAGCGTCCTCCTCGACTTCCGAATATGTCGCCAAATCCCTCGAAGAGATCGTTCAGATCGAACTCAACGCCGCCCTGTCCGAAGCCACCGAACTGAGACGGATCAAAACCGCCATACCCGCCAGCGCCTCCACCCTGGAAGGTTTGGCCGTATGAATCGTACTCGCGACGCTTCTTTTCGTCTGAGAGGGTGCTATACGCCTCTGTTATCTCCTTAAACTTCGACTCGTCCCCACCCTTATCAGGATGGTGCTTCTGCGCAAGCTTACGAAACGCCTTTTTAACGTCGTCTTGTGTGGCCTTCTTGTCGACGCCCAGTATGTCGTAATAATTCTTCGCCATATGGTCACTATACACCTGGTAATTTTTTGTAGCAAAATCTCATCTATATAAATCAAAACGGGCGGTCTTCTCAAGGAAGACCGCCCGTTGTCACACTCGTAGTCGGAGTGTTTTCAGTAGCCGCGACGTGCCCGATCGCACCTTTCGGAGATGACGGGTCGCCCGGTTATTTGACTCCTCCGCTCACACGGGTCTCTGCCAAAGCGAGTGTCCGGGAAGGCGTAGTAGTAGCCGTACTGGTTCTGGTACCGCTCGGCGTCTCGCAAACGATCCGCATCGTACGGATTGGTAAGGGTTTGAATCCGTACCAAAACACTGCGATTGTTTATCGTCTGCCACTCGTATGAGTGACCGTCCGGACAGCGCATGAAGCGCTTGCCCCCAACCTGCACGTCGGTACAGGTCGAAGGATCGGGTATCACAGATTGAGCCGACGCGCTGGCCGCGAAGACCATAACCGCGAACGCAGCGAGTCCGAGTACTTTTATGCTGGTCATTAAAGGATCTCCGTGTTGCGTGTCCCCTAAGGGACCCAAGTAACGTTAATACAACAATACACCATAAGACTATAAAAGTCAATGGCCGCAGCGAATGCCACGGCCATTGAACTATGCGGAGTGCGTTACTACTTTGGCTTCTCTTCGCTGAATTCAGCGTCTGTTGGCCCGGCTTCAGGAGCGGCCTCGCCTTCAGGAGCAGCTTGAGGCTGGTCCTTCATCATAGCTTCCCCGATCTTCGAGAGCGATGTTGAGAGTGCTTCAGATGCGTTCTTTATCGCTTCCATATCGTCGCCATCACGCGCAGTGCGCAGTAGAGCAACCTTTTCGTTCACTTCCGTAACAACTTCGGCAGGTGCCTTCTCCCCCGCATCCTTTACGGCTTTCTCGGCTGTGTAGATCATCTGCTCTGCGAGGTTCTTAGCCTCAACGAGTTCCTTACGCTTTGCGTCTTCTCCCGCGTGTGTCTCTGCGTCTGCCTTCATCTTCTCGATGTCAGCCTCAGAAAGACCTGTAGAGCCCTCAATGCGGATGGACTGCTCCTTGCCCGTTGTCTTCTCCACTGCCTTAACGGTGAGGATACCGTTGGTAT
>JALHML010000080.1:2726-3457 GCA_022844065.1 Minisyncoccota bacterium
GGTGGAATACCGTCGAGCATGAAGCGCCCGAGAGATTTGTTGTCTGCTGCCATGGCACGCTCGCCCTGCGTGATATGAATCTCAACACTAGTCTGGTTATCAGAGGCGGTTGAGAATGTCTGACTGCGGGATGTAGGCACCGCAGTGTTGCGCTCAATAAGCTTCGTAGCGACACCACCCATAGTCTCAATTGAGAGCGAGAGTGGAATAACATCCACAAGAAGAATATCCTTTACGTCGCCCTGGAGAATACCCGCCTGGATAGCAGCACCAATGGCCACCACCTCATCCGGGTTCACATCCCGATGCGGCTTCTTGCCGAAGAGTTTTTCAACCTCTTCCTGGATCTTTGGCATGCGTGTCTGACCGCCGACGAGGATAACTTCGTTCACGTCAGACGCTTTAATACCGGACACCTCAAGAGCACGCTTTGTTATATCAATCGAGCGAGCAATGTACTCGTCTGAAAGGGATTCAAGATTCGCGCGCGTGAGCTTCACGAGAAGGTGCTGCGGGTTCCCATCCGATCCAACGGTGATGAACGGAATGTTCACTTCAGTCTCTGCGGACGTGGAGAGTTCGTGCTTTGCCTTCTCCGCTCCCTCGTCAAGACGCTGAAGCGCAAGCGGGTCTTTGGTTACGTCGATGCCGGACTCTTTCTTAAACTCGTCTGCGAGGTACCGGACAATCTTCTGGTCAATATCGCGACCACCCATGTGGCTGTCGCCATC
>JALHML010000081.1 GCA_022844065.1 Minisyncoccota bacterium
GGGTTCGAGTCCCTCCCCCGGCACACATGAAAAATCGCCCGGACACTTAGTCCGGGCGATTTTTTCGCTTAGATCTTTCCAACAAGATCCATCCCTGGCTCCAAGGTATCGTCTCCTGGCTCCCAAGACGCAGGGCACACTTGGCCTGCATTGCTTTCAACAAACTGCGCAGCCTGAAGCTTGCGATACGTCTCCTTCGCCGCACGGCCAATGCTGTTGTCGTTCACTTCCATGGCACGGAGGGTACCGGTTGGATCGATGATGAACGTACCACGCAGTGCAAGACCCTCGTCTGGAACAAAGGGAAGATCCCCACCCTCGATGAGAACACCAAACGCGTCCGCAATCTTGCCCGTTGGGTCAGCACCCATAGGGAACGTTATCTTCTTGATTGCCTCAGAGGTGTCGTGCCATGCCTTATGCACGAAGACAGTGTCGGTCGAGAATGATACTACTTCAGCATTTATCGCTTGAAGTTTTGGATAGTAGAGCGCCATCTCCTCGAGCTCTGTCGGGCACACGAAGGTAAAGTCTGCCGGATAAAACATCACAACAAGCCACTTGCCACGAAAGTCCGAGAACTTCATGGACTTCACATCTCCCTTGTAGAAGGTCTCAAACTCGTAGTCCGGCACCGTCTCGCCCACCCGGACGCTCGACCGATATTCATTGAACGGATCATGGAAATCTCCACACTCGCCACAATAGTTGCTCTTTTGTTCCTTGTTCATGGTGCTGTTTCGTTACGTAGAGGCATGATACCATTCTGGCCACAGTGAGCCACGTGGACGACCCTTCCCCCATACTGTGCGTTGCCGGCCCAACTGCCTCGGGCAAGTCTGCGCGTGCCGTTGTACTCGCAAAAGAACTTAGCGGCGAAGTTATCTCTGTCGACTCCCGACAGGTATACCGAATGCTCGATATTGGTACGGAGAAAACCTCTAAAGAGGAGATGGATGGCATCCCGCACCATCTTATCGACATCCGTGATCCCAAAGAAACCTATAGTGCCGGAGACTTCGTGAAGGACGCGGAACGTCTTATCGAAGAGATCAGCGGTCGCGGCAAACTCCCTATTCTTGCCGGCGGTACCCATTTTTATTTCGATGCACTTCTCTATGGCTTGCCAGAGGAAACGGAACCGAACGCTGTACTTCGAGAAGACCTTGAAAAACGCAGTACTGATTCCCTTATGGAAGAGATCCGCACCAAGGATCCGAGGAGAGCTGAAAGAATCGATCCTTTGAACAAACGTAGACTTGTCAGGGCGCTTGAAATAATTGAAACGCACGGCAAGGTACCCGAGCGCGACGCTACTGAACCCCGATTCCCGGTTGAGTGGGTAATTCTCAACCCAGAGCGAGACGAACTGCGGTCCCGTATTAGGACACGCCTCTCGAGGGCGCTTGAGAACGGTCTTATTGAAGAAGTGCGTCGCGTTCGTGAATACGTGGGAGACGAGCGCCTCAACGAGCTCGGTCTTGAATACAAAATCGTTGGAGAATTCCTTCGTAATGAACGAAGTGGGGACACCCTTCTTGATTCTCTTTCAACAAAGGTTTGGCATTACGCCAGGCATCAGAAGGCGTGGTTGCACAAACTAACTCAAAAACAGTATTAATTTGCGTACACCGAGAAGTGATCGGCGCTAATATGGTCTCCTAAGAAAATTGCATTTACTCCTCTTCTCTTGAGTTGTTCGACAAAATCTCTATCCTCTTTCTCCTCGTATACGGGTCGTAAACCAGCTGCCTTCGCAGCAGTGTCAAATGCAATAATATTTTCAATGGTGTAATTTCTAGGACGGAGACCTACGTCAACACATGTCCCGTTTGAGTGACATGCTGCGCGATGTGATCGAGATTTTGGGTAGCCTTCTGTAACAGCCCATCCCACACTGCTGCGGATATTACCCAGCGCTGCTGCCAACCCTGCGTCTGCATAACAGCCTCTCGCCTCACATACAACATTACTTGGCAAACGAGAACATGTAGAATTTGTACCTGTACCCGTACATCCCCCCGCTACTTGCACAGTACCGCTCACTCCCGTGCTTTCACTTCCCGTTCCCATTCCAGGAACAGCAAGGATATTTCCACTAAAAAGCGGGGTCGTTGGCTTCGCCACTACGCAGCTGTCTCCTGTACCGCCAAGCAGGATGGAGTTCCATGGACCGAATTCGCTGCCGTTGTTATAAAGCGTCTTCATAACAAAATCCACAATTAACCACGCAGCCAGCACGACAAGCAGGCCGATAACCGCATTGAGGAGCATCTTGTTTGCCGTACTACGGCTTTCAGGATTAGCTGCAGAAAGTATGTAGAGACCTCCTGCCCATACCATGATGATAGTGGCGAAAATAATGGCGATGCCGATCATGAAATTGACGACATTTTGCACAATAGCAAGCACTCCACCGAACCCACACGCGCACGTGCGACACACTTCGGGCACTATGGGGCCGAACTGCGCCTCTACAGAAAGTGGTAGGAGTAGGATGAGTCCTAGAACGAGAAAGAAGATTCTTTTCATATAACTATGGTAGAACGATAGCATCCTTGCAGAAACTAAACCGTAGATTCTGACCAGCGAATTGCTCATTTACGAAATAAGGAACTCCTAGATTATAGTTCAGCCTGCATAGATCCTCTTTTGAAAGACCGAGCCTTTCAATGAGAAAGCGTTCAGATGCCTCCCTGGATCTTCTAAGAGGCTCTGCAAGTAGAACAATATTGAACGATTGAATCTCGTTATTGTAGGTAATGGAGAAATTATCGGTGTTTGCCCCCTCAGGACATGATCCGTCCTCCAAGCAATAACCAACACTTCCAGCGAGTACGAAAGATCCAGGATTCACGGTGTCAGTTACGGTCTCACCGTTACGGATAAAATCTTTTACAGCTATAGGCTCTCCACTTTCACCCGTTAGTGTAAGTCTTCCTGTGGAATCCATACCCTCGAACACCCCGCTCGTTGGAAACAGTACCTGAGGAGACTCTTCGATAGACTGCTTTGGTGGAGTATCTAGCATTAAGAATGCAGTAATGAGTATGGTTGCAAGACCGAGTATGAGAAAAATAGAGGCAAGAATTATTTTCCAGTTCATGTTCATATATTATTGGCCAGAAAAGGTAGCAATGCATGCTTTCTGTCTCGTACTTCGGGGGTCCGATGTCCAGTCGCCGAAATCAGGTCGCTCCTTAAGAAGACATGCAGCAGCTGAGACATTACAAACAATATTCGCTGCTGCTGCTCTACAGACTCGCGCAAGCTCTTCCTGACCCTGCTTAACTCTACCTCCTGAAAATGCCTGTGAGCAATTTAAATTCCCTGATCCTCGCCAGCCAGCATTCCTTGCAGCTGAAGAACACACCGCAATGTTCAAATTATGGCACTTGTCGTTATACCCCATGACGATCTGGAACATGCCATGTGCTGTTGTTGGT
>JALHML010000082.1 GCA_022844065.1 Minisyncoccota bacterium
TTGATACAAAAGAGAGGTTCGAGACTCATCATGGCCATCCACCGCGAGCAAATTTTTGAGATTGCCGACGCACTTGTGGCACAAGGCACCAATCCCACCCTGGCGGCCGTCAGGAAAGCCCTCGGGAAGGGCTCATTTACCACGATTCAGGAGGTTATGGTCGAGTGGCGGGCGGAAAGAGCCACGCAACATGAGCCCATCCGGGAGGCGCCACCCCGCGCGGTCGAAGAGCGCTTGCAATTGTTGGGGGGCGAGATTTGGGCTGCTGCTCTGGAGATGGCCAACGCGCGCCTGGCCGCGGACCGCGAAGCCCTTGAAGCCCGTCGATTAGAGATGGAGCAGCGCCAGGCCGAAGCGGCCGAAATGGCTGACCAGATGGCCGAAGAGCTTGAGACGCTGAAAGATCAGGCTGGCAAGCTGGAAGAAGAGAGTGTAGCCTGGAAGCAAGAGAAGCTCTCTCTGGAATCGGAAGTCAGCCGCCTCTCAGCTCTGCTCGAAAAGAACAAGGCTCTACACGCGGCAGCCGACGAGCGGGCCGATGATTTTCGACTCAAAGCTCTCAGCCTCGACAACATGCTGGAGAAAGAGCGCAAAGAATCCATGGACCTGCGCGAAGCCATGGCCGGCTGGCGAAGCCGGTGCAACTTGCTCGAGGAGCAGAACAAGATCTTGCTGGGTAAAGTGGGCCCCATCTCCATTGAGGAACCCACGAAGGGTAAAGGGCGCAAGCCGGCCGGCTAGGGCCGACCGACCTGGCCGAAAGCCTAACCGATGGTGTCCATGGCCTGGGCGAGATCAGCAGGCGAGGGGTGAGTGTAGACCTGAGTGGTGTTGAGCCGGCGATGACCCAAAACGGCCTGTGCTACCCGTAAATTACCGGTGGCGCCCACCAGCTCCGTGGCCATCGTGTGCCTGAACGCGTGGGGAGTGATGCGGTCCGAAAGCTGAGCGGCCTCCCGGTAGCACTGGACCAGGTGCTGGAAGGTGCGAATGGGCAAGGCCTTGCCACGACGATTAACCAGCAGCGGAGCCTCAGGCGCGGTGGAAAAGCCACGAGAGTGATTAAAGTGGACCAAGGTGGCCACCGCCTCACGAGCCGTGGTATTGAGCGGAATGAGCCGAGGGGAACCACCCTTGCCAAGGTGGCCGGGAAGATCGAGCATACGACGAGGGGAGCTCCACTGCATAACGTCACGCACCGTGAGACCACAGATCTCAGAGACACGAAGCCCGGTATGAAGCAAGAAGATCAACATGGCACGGTCGCGGGCACCAAAGGGACTACGCTTGGGAATGATCCCTAAGATGAACCGAATCTCAGCCGAAGTGAGAACACGCATAAACAAAACCTCCAAAGGAAAGTGACAGCAAGCGGGCTGGGACCGCGGGCTTGCTGAGGCTTTTCTTGCGAGCAGGGCCAGGTGGTTGGGTCAAGGGAACCGCGAGCTTGCGAGCGGCTCACGCAGTGAGCCTTGACCCGGCCGCCTGGCCCTGCTATTTGCCCTGATCAGCAAGCCCGTGGGCCCAGCTGGCAACTTTCCGGCGGAGGTGATGGGTGCTCTGAAGGTTCAGGGATGGCCACGAGTCCGCAGGATTTGACCCTGAGCAAAGCAAGGGAGACTCGTGGTCATCGACTCCCCCTCTGGGGGATTTAGGGGGCCGCCTGAGCTCTGCAAAGGGCCAGGCCGAACCTGAACCAGGGTCAGTTTCACATGAAACATCCTGCAAGTGGCCGATCTCTCACAAAACGATCCACTCAGAAAGTATGATTTCTGTTATGAACGCTGTTTTTGCGTTATGAAGATTCTTTGGGTCGCCGTTTTGGCTTGTTGGTTGGCTCTAGCAAGCGTTCACGCAGCTTTTTGGAGGCTCGAAAGCGGATGGCTCGGTATTTTGGGACCTTGATGGGCTTTTGCGTTGTCGGGTGCTGGATGGTTTGCGCCGGCCGCACCACGGCCTCGAAAGTGCCCAGGCCACGGAGCTCGACCCGGCCCTTCTCGACCAGGTCGTCCCCTACGTATCGCAGGAGTAAGCGGATGAAGCGTAGGGCTTTATTCTCAGCCATGTCCAGCTCTTCGGATAGTTGACGAGCCAACTGCTTTTGGGTGCGGCCGTTTTGGGGTGTCATGATTTTTTGGTCCTCATTTGACGCAGAGCGGCTTTCATCAAGTCTTCAGGGAATTCCAAGCTGGAGAGTCGGTTGACCCATTTTCCTTTGATCCAGGAGTCAACCCGCTTCGTGGCGCGTTCTTGGTTGACATGATCGACATACAACCCGTAGGGCTCGCCGTTGATGCCACCGCCGTTATTGACCCACTGCATAACAACTTTGTGGACGGGATCCTTTGGGTCCTCGTGACCGGTCAGCAAATAACGTTTCTCTTCTTTGATGGCCTCCGGGTCGAAGAGGGACAAGTCGGTCAAGACCTCAAGGTGAATCTTGCGAAAGCCGAAGCGATGAGACTCCAACTTCCTACGGATTTGCTTAGCAATGAAGAGGCCCCAAGGATCGTAGTCGGTGAGAGCAGCCACGTAAAGGCTGCGAACGGCCAGCTTCTGAATGGCCTCAGCGAGGTAGTCGATATCCAACCATGAGCTGGAGCCGCGGGACGCGAAGGTGTGGCATGAATGGATCGCATGAACGGCCCGACAGAACCACATGAAACCTTCCTTTTCGGTGTAGAACAGATGGCGCTTTTTCTCGCGACCCATCAGTCGAAAGGATTCACGTTGGTTATAGACGTCCAGATCGCGGTAGTGGAAGAACTCCTTGAGAAAAAGCTGCTCGAAGGAGTCCTCCATCGTCTTCAAGAGATACCGCTCGCGAGCACTGGCGTTGGAGACGGAAAGCCCACCAAGAGTCTCGAGCCGGCCAAGGCGCTCAAGAACGCCACTTAATACGCGATACCAAAACGACTTGAGGTTACCACGAACCGGGCCATCTTTTTTCTCGAGGAAGCGGATGAAGTACTGGACGAGGAAGGTGAGGATGAGCTTGGAGTCGTTGACGCCGCCATTCCGGGCAAAATGCTCCGGCAAGTGGTCGGGACTCATGTTGCGTAAGTCCGGACACTGCAAAGCCACACGTCTCTTGATGAACTCGACCTGGCTCTCATTGAAGTGCTTCTTGAGAGACTCGGCCTGGATGGCTGGTTCATCGGTGCGAATGTCGGACGGGACAGGCTCGAACGGCTCGAGCCACTCGATGTACTGGCAGTTATTGTTGTTCTTCCTCTTCTTCATCACACTCCTCGACAGCCAAGCTCGTCCAAGGTGGGGACGGCAGGGACCGGGTCAGGTCATCGGGTAATTCGGCGAAGGGTCCATACTGGGCCAGGGCCATGCGGTGCACGGCTTCCCTCAAGCCTTCCAGTTGATGGACGAGTTGGGCTATGTAACGCTGGGTGTTGACCAGGTCGGGGTCGGGTGGAT
>JALHML010000083.1 GCA_022844065.1 Minisyncoccota bacterium
CCCGGTTCGATCCTCGTCCCAGTCCGCCAGCAGAGTGGGACTCGAACCTCTTGCATTCAGAGGTGCCCAATCGAGACCGGAGAGATCAAGCCGCGGCCTGGGCACTGCGTCAGATCCTGGATGTCACGAAGGATGGGGTGATATCGGCGGGCCGGTTCGGTACGTCCAGCGATCTGGGTGCCTAGAAACGGCCGCTGCGCTCAAACCGCTCGCAAACAGCCCGCAGGTCGTCGATCTCGACACGTCGGCATTCGGCTTCGAAGTCGGCGATATCGCGCTCAAGAAAGGCCCACGTCTCGCTGTCCCTGAGAACGGCCAGGCTGGGGACGGGCTTCTTTACCCTCGACAACGGGTACAGGGCGATCACGGCTTCCGTGTCGAACTTGTAGAAGGTGAAGGATGGCATGCGGCCGAAGAGCCAAATCCGGACATTGGCCGCTTTGTCGGCGGCCTCTAACGCCCACCTATAGGCGTCATATATCATGCTGGGGATGACCGGACCGTCACTGAATCTTGTGGCTAGCTGACCAAGGAAGCCAGCGTTTTTGGCATCCGGAAGATAGAGGTTCATCGAGCGAATCTGCCCATTGTGGAGCCGTCTCTTGACGGTATCACCGTGCGTTTCCCTCCAACGCCGCGAATGGATAAACCCCAGCTCAAGGGTTGTGCAGCTTTGCGACAGACGCTCGAAGTCTGCATTGAAGGCCTCAAAAAACTGGACTCTTCCAGAGCGAGACCGGTCGACCCTTACGCTTGACCAGGATGACGCAATTTCGCGGGTGATCTGGCGAACGGCGGACCCCATCGCCGCGTCAAGGTTACCGTCTGCACGACTTGGATCGTAACGCGCTACGGTCAACCCGATGAGGTCTGAGGGGAGATCAACTAGCGCGTGGGCGGGTGCGGGAACCAGCACGAACACGCGACCAATCCCGAGGATACCCAAGAACAAGCCGTACTCGAGGATGACATTTGGATTCGGCACGAAGGCGATTGAGCCATCAGGCCGGACTTTGATCTCGTCCTGGCCGACCACGATGACCGCGTAATCCGAAACTTTTGCCCGGTCGAGGAGAGCTGGCAGGGGATACTGGGAAAGTCCAAAGACCCCCTGATCCCAGATGGTGACAAGGTAATCCTCACGCTGCTCTAGCGCCAACTGCAGGGCAGCGGCCACATCGGCTCTCTTGGTCGCGGACACGATAAAGATGCGAGGCTTCATCAGGACTATTCCTGCCTTCCAGCAGAGTAGCTATCCGCGCTTGGGAGGTGCGCCGGGGGGCGTGATCCGACCGAGCTTCAAGAGTTTGAGTTCACCGAAGAGCCGGTCGGCTTCCGCTCGAACCGCCTCGGCGTCGCCACCGTCTCGCAAGATGTTCTGCAGTACGAACTCGACCGCCGCGTCGTAGTTGCGCTTATACGCTCGATTGAGTTCGTTCCAGTTGACCCCGCCCAGAAGAGCTGCGGCGTCTGGTTGCGGCCTCAAAAGGCCAAGCTTCATCACCGTCGCGATGATCGGGTACCCCATGTATCCAACCCAGTAGGACGCATTGTCGTTCGCGCCGAACGCTTCGCGCCCTTCGTCCCAGACGACCGTATAGGACTTGGCGCGGTCAGATGAAGCGACGGTCGCCTCTCTGTCATGAACGATGTCGACGCGATCGTCGGCAATGGCGCTCAGCGCCTCGTAGATTTTGGCCTTGGGAGGCCACTTCCATGAAGTTGTTGTTTGGCTCATGCCGCAATCCTATCGTGTAAAGGTGAAATCTCAAATATCTTTGTTCGACAACACTGGCGGTGCTTTGTCGACAAGTCATGGCTACGGGCCCGGATCGCCAGCGCGGGAATACCGCCGTGTTGGGGCAGTGCGTCTAGGAAGCTCGAACTCCGGGGCGCTAGTCGCGGTCCATGCTCTGCAGAACCTTCAGATACATCGCCTCGACGATGGCTCTCTGTTCAGCGCCGACTTTCGCATAGTGGTCCAATCCGGGCGCCGCGTTGATCTCAATGATCGAGTAAGCGTCAAGCGGATCACTGAGATTCCCTGGTACGAGGATATCGACTCCACACAAGCGCAGACCCATGTCGCGCGTCAGTTTCACCGCGAGGGCCTTAACCGAAGGATGGACTGTTGCGGTGACATCGATGGCGTCACCGCCCGCCGAGAGGTTTGCATTGTCGAGAAGATAGACGATCTCCCCAGGCTGGGGGATCGAGGCGCGGGTCATCTCTGACCGCTGCAGTTTCTGATCGATCCGCGGATCAGCCACCTTCATCACGGTGTCGCGACCCTCCGCAATGAACCGTGCTTGGCGGTCCGCGATAAGCGTCGAGATTGATCTGGTGCCGTCACCGGTCACGCGCAGGGGAATCCGCTCGTAGGCGGAGATGACATCCTCATCGAGCACCACGATCCTATAATCGCGACCCTTCATGACCTGCTGGACCAGCGCTACGCGATCACCCAGGAAGACTCTCTTGAGTGCCGACTTCAGTTCTCTCCGATTGCCGGCGACTGCGACGTCACGACCTTGGCTTCCGCTGTTTGGCTTCACCATCACGGGGAAGCCGAACGTCCGGCAGAACTCGGCTGCCTCGTCGAAGCTTCGTTGCACCTGGATCTTCTCGGCCCAGTCGGGCGAGTAGAAGGTCTTGCCCGGAATGGTGCTGTAGCCCAACGAGGCCATGAAGAAGTTTGCGTAGTCCTTGTCCTTGGCGACTTCGGCCGAACCGAGTGGGTTCACATCGATGCTGGAGAATCGAAAATAGCGCTTTCGTCCCGAAGGAAACGAAATCCGACCAGCTACGCCCCATTCGGGTTCGATGAACACTTCCGCACCTATGCGAGGCGCGATCTCGGCGAAGAGTTCAGCGAGGAGGGGACCGTCAGAGCGCTTGGTCATCCGCGCATCCTAACATCGTTACGTCAAAGCCTCACGCAGACGGTTTTGACGCGAGGATGTCAGGGACTTCGGAGACGTTGATTTAGCACTATGCGGCTTCTCTCAGATCGTCGGGTGCGATCACATCTCGTATCTCTTCGAGTGCCTCACCCCGTTTGCCATTCTCGGTGTGTGCTAGCATTTCTTCGAGCCACGCCTCCGCTGGAGGCTGATAAGTTCGAACGTCATTGACGTGACCCCCGTTTCTCATCCAGCCATAACGAGAGTCCGCTGGTGATCTGAGCTGGGGTTGGTGGGGTTGGCAAGAGGCCGGTCTGCGCAGCCATCAACCAGCGCAGCAGGCCGGC
>JALHML010000084.1 GCA_022844065.1 Minisyncoccota bacterium
TGACATGCAGTCTGCGTGGAGAGAGTGGTTTGATGAAAAAAAGACTCCACAGGCAACGTTGCCTGACGGCACAGATGATTTTAAAGATGAGTATCTACCTGTAATCGTGCCCGAAACCGCTCCTGAGCCTATTTTAGAGGCTCAGGAGGCATCGGTGACACACAGCCCTGACCAAGAAGAAGTAGTCGCCATCTCACGAATTCGGAATTCTGAGCCAGAACTAGCAACAGCCGCAGAAGAGACAATCCCAAAAGAAGAAAGAGTTGAGCTACATCGATCGTATGCAACAGCGAATACTCCTCGCAAGGAATATGAGGAAGTCTACCCAGAGCAGCCGGTTATCCAACAAGCACAAAAGCCATTAACTAAAGCAGCAGTAGCTAAGACGAAGTCATCGAGCAGTGTCGTTGTACGTGCAATTCTCATCGTCGTATCCGTTGCTGCAATGCTCGTAGCGCTGATAGGAACAGGGAATGCAGAACGACTTCTTTCTGGAACGAGTCTGGACTACGGAGTTCAAAAGTCCATAATAGACTTTCTCGGAGGAAAGAGCACCTATAAAAGTAGCTTATAAAATAACAATATCTCGTCTCGTATATACAAGATATAATTATAAGATCCGAGATAGTCTGACTCGCTGAGATTAAACAGAACTACTTACATTAGACACTGTGTTCAAGATAAAGCCCTCATTTGAGGGCTTTATGACTATATTAAGGAGCATTACTACTACAGAGAGGAATAAAGCAGTATTTACTTTACTTAGGTGGTAAATGCATTTAACTGGTGAAAATACCTCTTTTTCTCCAATTATACTCAACTATACCTATATATAGGATACGTTAGGGTCATAGACTGTCGCACTTTCAATCCGACTTACTAGGTAAGTATTAACTATTACGGATTGCCGACCCTATGTTCTTAATTAATGTATAGATTCAGTAAAGTTTAAGCTTTTTGTTGAGGTGTGGTTCCTTGCGGACTAACTAAGACACCTTTGACAAGAAATGTTTGCGGTTACATCAAAATTCTATCGAAGGGTTTTTGATTTTTTTTGTTTCAAATAAATTCTTGCGATTACGATCGATAAATTGCTAAACGTGTGTGCAAGACTATCCACAAATGAGTATGCAGTAAATGCTAAATAACAAGCTAAAATGTAGCTAATTCGGATATCCGACCTACTGCACCTTGAACTCTCTCCTCCAGAAAAATTTAATCTCAACGAAAGAGGCCTCTGCACTTTCCGGATACAACGCTGACTACTTGTCGCGACTTTGTCGTGAGAAGAAAATTGCAAGCTCACAAGTTGGTCGCACGTGGCTGATTGAGAGAGCCTCACTTGAGGTTTTCATGGAGACTCAATTAGATAGAAAAATTGAACTTGCTGAGAATCTTGCTCGCGAGAGAGAGCTTGAGTACCGTAAAGCAAATAGTCCTGTTACCCAGGTTTCTGGAGTAGCGAATGATCTTGAAGACACGATGCGTGTAGCAGCACGTTCGATGCTCGGAGCATTTTCTTCCGTACGCATACCACGTTCTATGCCGGTTATGAGTGGTCGCGCATTTGCCGCAGGACTTACTGCATTCGTACTTGGCGCGAGTGTAACGCTCGCAGGTAGTGGAGTTGTGGCACGCGCAGGTGAGATGATTCTCGCTTCAGCATTTGAGGTTCGTGCACTCTCTATTGCTGCTGTCTACACTTCGAATTCACTCGCAGTAGAAAAGACTGCGGAATTTTCTAGAATTGCTGAAGATGAAATAAAAAAGATAGACACAGCACTTGTTCGTGCGACAGACACACGAGTGGTAATGCTGCCCCTAGCGTTGGGCGAAGCTATGAAGAATTCGCATGAGCCAGTGAAGATGACTGAGCTCGCGTACGTACATGCAAGAGAAATTGTTGAAACGTATCCTGAGCCTCTTACGTTTACACAAATCACTGCAGGAATCACATACGCAGCAACACACCCCGAAGAAGTACTTGCAACAACTGCACGTGAGGCGATGCTCGCATACAACCGACTCGGTGTATACGTACTCAACGATATTCAAACAGTCCTTGCTCTTCACCTGCGCGGAGTTGAAGCGGCCGCGAACGGCTTGTTGTCAGTTAGCTTAAATACGAGAGATATCGCAGTACGAACGCCACTAGCTATTGGAAATGTATTTGTTACTGCGTCTTCTGCAGTACTCTCTTCGTATGAACGTGCGGTCTACGCATATGTCGAGAATATTGACGTCGTGCCGAGTGTCATCACCAGTACGGTATATGGGATTGGGAACTATATTGGCGGCACGGTGGCGATGGGTGTACAGTCTGCACCGGTTGTCTACGAAGAGAGCGTACTAGCCTTCGTAGAAGAGTCAGTATCTGCAGGATCGATGATCTCTGAAGGCTCATTCGCCTTTGGTAAAGAAACTGACAGAACGGTTTGGGGTCTTCTAGAAGCCCAAGAGCGTGCCGTAGTCCAGTCAGTAGAGCGAGCAAAGCTAGCTGTTACGAGTATTGAGAATGGGGCAGCACACGCGGTGCTCGCTATCGAATCAGTGCCTTCAATCGCTACCGACAAGATTCTCGGGGTTGTAGGAGGTTTTGCACTTCGTATCGAGTCGGCGGATACCGGTATGCTCTCAGCATCACCGCTCGTTTCTCTTAATATTGATCGATTCATTCCAGGGTTCCTGCAGAACGTAACCGCGGTTCTCGCGCACGCAGTGGGTAGCGCCTTCCATGGAATCTTTGGTCCGCTCGCTGGCTTCTTCGGTGCATCAGAAGAAGTTGGACTTGCTGTTATTCCAAGCGACGAAAGTTCATTCTCTGGATCTAGTAGCGAAACCGATATGGAAGAGGCAGTGAGAGGAAACACAACAGTCTATACCGGACCAGTGACCATCGTGCGTAACGAATATCCAACAGTGACATACAGTGGGGTATCGCAGTCCTACGTCGAAGAGCGCATTGCTCTCCTTCGTCGTACGCTTCATAACCGGATTGCAGATGTCCCAGATAACTACAAGTTCTTTGGCGAGATACTGAACAGCAGCATCGTCGAGACCAAAATTAGCGATTCAACATTTGAGGACGGTGCGATTACCAACTCAACTTTCACCGGGGGATCGATTACCGGCTCTTCTCTCAATGTCGCATCTACGACCATCACAGGCTCGTTAACTGTTAACGG
>JALHML010000085.1 GCA_022844065.1 Minisyncoccota bacterium
CTCAACGTTTTGGCCCAGCAAATGGTTCTCGACCTGGTCAACTTCAATCGCCGTCACGGTTTCTCGGTTGCAGCTGAGGCCCCGCTTCTGGTGACCCGTAAGCATAGTCGATTGCCTACCCGCTCCTTGCGGGATCGCATCCAGCGCTACAGGGAACGCGCAGACCTGGACATCAAGTGCTCTCCACACACGCTTCGTCACACCATGGCCTCCAGGTTGGCCAACCTTGCCACACTGCCCATAGTCCAGGCCATTTTGGGTCACAAATGCCTGTCCAGCACGCAGATTTATACCCACGTCACCCCGCAAGAGCTCGACCAGGCCATGGCCCGCCTGGCGTCTTAGACGGTGCTCGGCTTGCACGCGATCGCGGCGACCTGAACCGCCGACCAGGCCGCCCCGCAGGCGCAAGAAAAGCATGGGCTCGGGCCCGCTTTTGCTGCAAAAGTTTGCCCATCGGGCGCTCTTTGCAACGTGGCCCGAGCCCGCCAAAGCGGGGCCTGGCTGCAAGCTGGACCTGGGCCGGGTGCCGGCTGGAAAGCTGAGTGCCAACGCCAGCCCCGGAACTTTGTTCCGTGGGCTGGCTTGCCAAAGACCGGTGCTGTCGGCGCCTGCGGCGCCGCTTGGTCGCCAACCCCTGTGGCCCGCAGGGCCACAACAAAGCAAAGCTCTCGCTCACACGGCCCACAGCCTGTGAAACTGAGGGGCCGTGTGACCGCTCCGCTTTCAGCCAGCACCCGGCCCCGCAAGTCTCTGGCCTGAAGCCTCCCTCGGTTCTGGCCTGGGCCACGCCCGAAGGGCTCGCGAAGCGAGCTTTTTGGCAAAAAGCGGGCCCAGGCCAGCGGCCTGCTTGCGCGCTCTCTCGCCTGGGCGACTGGCTCCAAATGTGCAGTTCCGGGTCGTTGGGGCGGCCATTGTTCGAAATGCGATAGGCGAACCGTTAATCGGGCAGCTTTAGCAGACGAGTGAGTTCGAGCCGGTTTTCGGCCTTGGCGGACTCCGCCTTTGGCCCAGGGATCTCACTGAGCAATTGCAGATACCAATTTCTAGTTTCACGGTTTGCAACGTCGACCAAGCCAGGGTTGATGTCTGGAAGGAGCTCGCCCGTGTGGAAGTCAACAGTTTCAAGGTGAATCTCGGTGTCGAAAGAGCGAGGGAATGCAAAGTCGTCCGGTCGAGCCAGGCGCTGGCCTCCGGGGCTACTCGCATCTCTCACTGGCTTCACGCGGAATAGGACCTCTCGCCTCCCTCCTAGCCCATCAGCCGAAACCGTAGCTACCCCGCTGGTGGTGCTGGAAAAGGAACTAACGCGCTCGCGTTTCACGATCGGTGCTTTTGCTATGGTTTCGCTCGGTCCCCCGCCGCCATTGAGGAAGATCAATAGAAGGGGGGTCAGGAACCAGGGAAAAAACATTAAGGCAATTACCTCTTCGTTGGTTGCTCCTAGAGCATGAGCCTGGATTCTAACCTGAAAAGCAAACTCTTCCTCACTCTGGCTACGACTTTATAGCTCGACGCAAAGCCGCCTGCCGAGGCGAGTTCCCCTGAATTCTGGTCAGTTCGCCCCTGAAAATTTCCGGAGCCTCCCACCCAGTCGAACCTCCAGGATCCTACGAAAAAAAGTTCTTCAGGCCACCCTCCCTGGACCCAAATCAGACCCAGCAAAGGGCTCAGGATCCTCCCTCTGCCAATTTTTGGCCCATTTTCAGGCAAACTTCATTCTCGGCAAGGCTCCCTTCAGGGGGCCTTTCTGGCCCTTTAGGAAGGCTGAACAAAACTGCCTCAAACGTAGATACAAAAAGGGTTTACTCCCCCTCCGAGAAGAGTCAAAAATACATTCTCGAGGAGGTGGGTAAACCCATGAATCATTCCCTCAAGGCCCTGACCCTGGCCACCGCCATGCTCTCATTCGGTTGTGGCAGCAGCGACGTCAACTTCATTCCGCAGGGGCCCAACCCGCCCGCTCCCCTACAACCTCCCATCGCCCAGGCCGATACCTTCCAGTTGCTGGGCAACGGCAACCTGGTCGTCCCCGCCCCCGGCGTGCTGGCCAACGATACTCCCAATGGGGGCGCCATCTCCCTGCAGACCGCCCCCACACTGGGCAACGTTACCCTTGGGGCAGACGGCTCTTTCACCTACGCGCCCAACCCAGGGGTCACGAATCAAGTGGACACCTTCCTCTATCGGCTCAACAACGCGGCCGGGTCCGCCACCGCCACAGTTACCCTCAACATTGGCGCCATCGGAGCCTTTGTCAACAATGCCGGCGCACCCGGTGGCAATGGCAGCGAGGTCTCCCCTTTCCAGACCCTGGCCCAGGCGGTGGCCGCCAATGGAGCCAACCCCGTCACCTTCGTGCTCTTTCAAGGCAGCGGAGCCTATGCCGAAAGCGTAACCCTGCAGGCCGGGCAAAGACTGCAATCGCGCAACGGCGAACTGGCCACGCTGACGGGTTCTGTCAGTCTGACCCAGAACAACCAGGTAACCGACCTTCGGATCTTCAACACCGTGGGCACCGCCATCAATGGCACCAGTGCCGTCAATGGGACTCTTTCCCGGCTGGAGATCGCCAACACCACATTGAGTTCGGTTACCCTCGCCAACGCCACCGGCGACTGGACATTCTCGGATGGCAGTGTCGTCAATTCCGGAGGAGCCGCCTTCAATGGCATCGCCGAAGCCGGCACCCTCAACTGGACCGTTCAGAACTACACCTTTGCCAACTCCACGGGTGCCGATGTGGTCCTGAATCTCTTCGCAACCGCAAGTCAGAACTGCCGAATCGACGGTTGTGTTTCATCAAGATCGCAGCCATTCGTTGGTGTTCGTGGCAATGGCTCTGGCACGGTGGCACTCAATGTCACCAATAACCGGGTGGATGGCCAGGGAGTCAGCCTGAGTGGAATGGACATCCAGACCCAAGGAACTACCCAACTGGCCGCGGTTATTACTGGGAACAATATTACCGGGTGCACCCAGGCTGGAATAGATCTCTTCCATTTTGGAGGCAGCGTCACTCGATACCGATTTGAAGAGAACCGACTCCTGAACAATGGCCCTGGAGGATTTGTCTCTGGAACCGATGACAATGCGGACCTGGGCGTGTTGTTACGTAACAATGTCAGCAATACTTTCGGATTCACTCAGTTCGGAGCTTCTGCATACAAAGT
>JALHML010000086.1 GCA_022844065.1 Minisyncoccota bacterium
CCGCTGAAGACGGGCTTCAGAATGGCTTCGATTAAAACAAGATGAAGTAAGGAGTAGTTGAGCTATGCTCTCGCAGCTTCAGCCGCAATGTGTCCCGCCAAGGACGTTATGAATGTCTTGAGGCTGGTCATCTCAGACATAATTGCATACTCGCCAGTGGCTGAAGCGGTGCGAGGGGAAGCAATCACTGAAGCGGTTGTATAAAGTTGTTCCTGAACGAGTTTCTGGCAAAGTAAGTCATACCGTTTGAGATAGGAAGCCCCGTGAAATTCAGGGAATACCGGAAAATGAGCGGATGTGTCGCGTACGGGTGAACGGGATTCTGGAGCATCTTCAACCAGCATCATCCAACCTACGAAAGGACGAGGATGTTTACCAAAAGCATTTTCGCGGTAGGCCGTCCAAAGGTCATGAGCGGTGCCGATGGCCTCTTCTGTCCGGTTGTTAAAGTTATTTCCGAAGGATGGGCCAATCTGGCTTTTGAGTTCGACGGCGGCTATGAGCCGGCCCTCATTGATAACAAGGAGATCCCACAGCTTTGTTGGACGGAAGAATCCCGGAAGAGTCAGGACAGCGCGTTGCTGATGAATGTCAGCATGCGTAAGACCGTTGGTTTTCACGAGGTCGATTATAAGAGCAATGAAGCCATCCATATTTTTGCCAGCTGTCACGCTGGCTCGCTCGCCCTGATCGACATTCCCAGATTCGATCTGTTTTTGTTTTGCTTTCTCGCGGTTGCCCCAGAAGGCCATAATGGCCTCGCGCGCTTTCCGTTCATAATCTGCGAGATCGAGGGCCATGGTTAATCTCCATTCCCTCCTAAGGCGGCTCTCTCCTCGGTCGTTAGTCCATAGAGACGGAAGACAGCGCGATTGCAACTGCCGACATCATGGCGATCGGCAGCGGTGATAAGCTCGTTCTTTATTTTGTCCGGTACCTTGCTCCAGAGAGGAAGACGGATGCGGCGGAGATACTGGGCTTGGAAGCGGAGATAGCCGCCGCGCATTTTGGTCGAGTAGATCGACACGAAAAGTTTTGCAATGCCGGACATAAGAACGGCCTGAAGGGCCTTGAGATCCCATGTTTCTGAGGTGATGTAATACAAATTGTGATGCGGATACAGATGGCCGTCCTCATAGACTATGTGTGCTTCGCCTTTTATGTCTGGAATGAGTAGTTTCGGAGTACGGGCGAGGGCCGGATAAATCCGGTCGATTGTTCGATACCAGTTGGCCGGCGCTTTCTTGGCCACATGGCGGTTAGTGATCTGGCTCTTGTGCTTGGCAAGATAGCGGTGGAGGAGTGGATACTCAGCGAGTTTTACGAGGCCGCCTCCATCTGCGAACGGATTGATGATGCCAAGGCCACGCCATTGAACAGTTCCTGTGAGGATATCCCGAGTCATCACAAGTGGCAGTTTGCAATCAAGTTCCACATCGAGGTTGTCAAACGCGCCTATGAAAACTCTGTCTGCGCCGGTGGCAACGCCAATGCCTACGGTGCACCCGGCATCTTCAATTGCAGGGAATGTAGCTTCCAGTCGGCGTACGATCGCAAGTTGATCGAGGGATTCGAGAATCCAAGGTTCAGTTCCTGCTGTAACGCCTTGAATCTCGCGTACACAACCGGTCCGTTGGGAGACGTTCGAGGCGCGGAGTTCTTTGGAAAGTTGGATAAGGGTTTTGCGGTCGACCTTTGGCCGATGCGCGATGCGCGTCGGGCCCGGTTTTTCTCGGGTGATAATCGTGATAGCAGGATAGGCAATCACATCGGAATGGAAAGCCTGCGTATCGAACATATCGACGTAGATCTTTAGATGGAAACGGTCGGAAACCAGTCGACGGAGGGGTCCGCCGTAACGGTTCTTCATCCAGCGGTCAGCGCAGATGAAGCCAAGTTGCCCATGATCACTAAGGCTGGTTAGTGCGCGTTCAAGAAAAGGGATGTAGAGGTCGGCGCGGTCATAGATGGTGCTGTATCTTGTGCGATATTCGGCAAGCAGCACGTCGGGGATCAATTCTTGGCGCACATACGGCGGATTCCCGACGACAAAATCATAAGAACGATCATCTGGAGAGAGTAGAAAATCCCCTTGCACCAACCATTGGTCAGCAAGTTTGACAGCTATGCGTGGCGTAAGGCCCTTGTCCCTTAAAAGGCGGATAACGCTCCTCTTGGTATCTAAGAAAGTTTCGGTGTGAAGTTCTACTCCTCGTAAGCTATCAGACAGGGCCGCAAGAGGATCACCTTTCCCTCGGGATGCCTTGAGCCATGCGGTAACTAGACGCTCTATGGCGGGCAGAAGAAAATCTCCATTTCCAAAAGATGGCTCGAGAAGTTTCATTAGATGCAAAGGCCGTGACGGTGTGTAGCCCACAAGATCGAGAATAAAGTCGACCACCTCCCGGCGGGTGAAGATTGCTCCTCGGGCCTCGATACCTGCAGTATTTGCCAACAGGGATATGGCTTCCGTGATGAGGGAAGACCCTGGACGGGAAGGGCGACGAAGGGATAAGGCTCTGTTCGTGTTAGGGACAGGGACGCTCATGCTTTTCTTTCGAGAGGAACCGTTGACGGGCGATACTGTTCCGCAACATCCCTGAAACCTGCACCACATTACACTAGGATGGTGTTGAAGGCCATATGGTTTTTGGTGGCATGGATGTCGTTCTTCAGGACGGGGAGCCAGTGAGCTACATAGAACGCGTGATCCTCCTCCACAGCGTAAGAGCCAGCTCCAAGGCCTGCCGGGTAGTTAATTATGATAGTCATCCGGGAGAGTTTGAAGGCTCGCGGACAGTGTGCGTGTATGGACGGAAGGAACTTGACTGCGGAAACGCAATTGGGTACGCTAATCCGCATATTTGCGTTTTGGGGAGGGGCATGAGCGCTAAAGATTCAACAACAACATTTGGTCAGGCTATCGGTCGGGCACGCAAGGAGAAGGGATGGGCTCAAAAGGATCTGGCCGCGCGCATGTTGCGCGAGGATGGGGAAGCGATATCTCCTCAGTACCTGAACGATATCGAACATGATCGAAGAAGCCCTTCCTCGGATCGCATGGTCCAGCAGTTCGCTGAAGTTCTCGACATCGATC
>JALHML010000087.1 GCA_022844065.1 Minisyncoccota bacterium
ATGAGACCCTTCATACCTGCCATCTGCGTGAGGTTTCCGATGGAACCACGAGCGCCAGAGCGCACCATGTCATGCACGGATCCGGTTGGATCGAGTGCTGCCTCAACGAGGTTCTCCACCTCAGTCTTTGCTGCGTGCCAGACCTCAATAACCATGCGGCGCTTCTCCTCCTGAGAAAGAAGACCGTCATGATAATCGCCCTCAATCTTTGCGACCTTCTTACGTGCCTCTGCAACGATTGGGTCCTTGCCCTCAGGGACGCTAACGTCGTCAAGAGACCAGGTAACACCAGACTTCGTTGCGTACTCGAAGCCGAAGCGCTTCACCTTGTTCACGATGCCTGGAATCGAATCGATACCGTACCGGTCGATACAATTGGACATGATACCGGTGATCACCTTCTTCGAGATCGCATCGTTCACATACGGATAGTCCGCAGGAAGAACGGTGTTGAAGAGAAGGCGTCCAACGGTTGTCTCGAAGATACCGTCACCCATAACCGAGTACTTTGGCTTTCCTGCTACCGGAAGCACGTTAATCGGAGCACGAAGATCAACGGCACCATACTCATGCGCAAGAATAGCCGCGTTCGGGGACTGGAAGTACGTTCCCTCGCCCTTAGTGCCCTTCATGCTCTTGGTGAGCCAGTAGGTACCGAGAACAATATCGAGTGGCTTCTGCGTCATGACGATCATTTCGCCGGAACCTGGCTTCAAGATGTTCTTGTTTGCGGACATAACGTTCGCTGCCTCCCACTGTGCTTCCTCAGAAAGCGGTACGTGGATTGCCATCTGGTCGCCGTCGAAGTCAGCGTTGAACGCTGGACAAACGAGCGGGTGAAGCTGAATAGCATCGCCCTCGATAAGCTTCGGACGGAATGCCTGGATACCCTGGCGGTGAAGCGTAGGCGCGCGGTTGAGGAGCACGTGCTTGCCCATAATCGCCTCTTCAAGGATTTCCCAGACTTCAGCGACACCGTCCTCAATCAAGCGTCCTGCACCGCGGATGTTGAACGCGAGCTCGCGATCAAGGAGTCCTGCGATAACGAATGGGCGGAAGAGCTCAAGCGCCATGTGCTTTGGAAGACCACACTCGTCGAGCTCGAGGTCAGGACCAACCACAATAACGGAGCGTCCAGAGTAGTCCACGCGCTTTCCAAGAAGGTTCTGGCGGAAGTAACCCTGCTTTCCCTTCAAGTAGTCAGCGAGTGACTTAAGTGGACGACGCTGTGCAGGCGTCATTGCGCCACCGGCAGCCCCTCCCTTGCGGATGGAGTTGTCCATGAGCGCATCGACTGCCTCCTGAAGGATGCGCTTCTCGTTGCGCAAAATTACCTCAGGCGCATGGATATCGAGGAGCTTCTTCAAACGGTTGTTGCGGTTGATTACGCGACGGTAGAGGTCGTTCACGTCAGACGTTGCATGACGACCACCCTCGAGTGCCACCATAGGACGAAGTGCTGGTGGGATAACCGGAATCTTCGTGAGGAACATCCACTCAGGGCGGATATTCGCCGCGATCATCGCGGTAACAAGTGAGATACGCTTTGCGAGCTTCTCGCGCTCAGCCGCTGCTGCCTTCGGATAACGCTCCTCAAGCTTCACCTTGAGCTCGTCGAGCTTCAAGTTGCGGAACAAGTCGTAGATAGCCTCAGCACCAATCTTCGCCTCAAAGAGGGTTCCGTAGCGAACGGAGAATCGGTGGTACATGATCTCGTCGAAGACCTTGCCGACAACAACGGATTCAATCTCGTTCTTGGCAACCGTCATCTTCTCCTTAAGCGCGTCGCGCTCAGTGTCGGTAGCTGATGCCTTGTGCTTGGTCTTGTACTCGTTCTCGAGTTCCGCGAGCATGCGCTTCTTCACGTCTTCTGCGACCTTCGTCACGATGTAGCCGGCGAAGTAGACAACCTTCTCGAGCTCCGCTGATGGGATACCGAGGATAAGTGCCATACGGGACGGCATCGAACGAAGGAACCAGATGTGTGCAACGGGCGTTACGAGCTCGATGTGGCCCATACGCTCACGACGAACAATAGAGCGGGTGATCTCCACGCCACACTTGTCGCAGATAATACCCTTGTAACGGATACCCTTGTACTTGCCGCAGTAACACTCGTAGTCACGCTCAGGACCGAAGATCTTCTCATCGAAGAGTCCGTGCTTCTCAGAGCGCTGGGTGCGGTAGTTGATTGTCTCAGGCTTCGTGATTTCGCCACGGCTCCACGAGAGGATACGTTCAGGGGATGCGAGAGAGAGACGGAGTGCGTCCCAATCGCGACTTTTCGACATCATCGGACGCTTTCCGGAATTCATGTTGTGCATTGCCATAGATGAGTTGGATTAGGCGTCAGATGATTGCGTGTAATTCTCGAGCGGCTCAATGTCGAGCGCGAGACCACGAATCTGGTTAGTAAGTACGGAGAACGATGCGGGAGTTCCTGCGTGTGACACCGGTTCGCCCTTCACGATCGCATCGAAGGTCGCAGAGCGTCCCTGGATATCGTCGGACTTGATGGTGAGCATCTCACGAAGGGTGTAGGCAGAGCCGTACCCAAGGAGCGCCCACACCTCCATCTCGCCGAAGCGCTGGCCTCCGTTCTGCGCCTTTCCACCGAGCGGCTGCTGGGTGATGAGGGAGTACGGGCCGATGGAACGCATGTGGATCTTGTCCTCCACCATGTGATGGAGTTTCAAGACATACATGTAGCCAACTGAGATCGGCTGTGCGAAGGCTTCGCCGGAGCGTCCGTCGTAGAGCTTCATCTTGCCTGATGCGTCGTAGCCAGCGGCGACGAGTTCCTCGCGGATTTCTGCGTGGGTAGCTCCTGCGAACGGCGGCACCACAGCCTGGTATCCAAGGGAGTTTGCTGCGAGTCCAAGGTGGAGCTCGAGAATCTGTCCGAGGTTCATACGTGATGGAACGCCGAGCGGTGTGAGGATGATGTCTACCGGGTTTCCATCCTTGTCGTACGGCATGTCCTCAACCGGAAGCACGCG
Organism: Minisyncoccota bacterium; assembly: GCA_022844065.1. GTDB lineage: Bacteria > Patescibacteriota > Minisyncoccia > Phycocordibacterales > Phycocordibacteraceae > C7867-001. Next base: position 3,000 of record JALHML010000087.1, read on the forward strand.
GGAGATAACACCCTTGTTTCCGTGACGACCAGCGAGCTTGTCACCCACCGATACGTTACGCACCTGGGCGACCGTGACGACGATCTTCTTGAT
>JALHML010000088.1 GCA_022844065.1 Minisyncoccota bacterium
TCGGTCGCCAAAGTTCATGTCGTCAACCTCCTGTTCAATCGTAGGTTGATGAGAGGTATTAATCAATGCCGCAGTCGCAACAAAACAAGACACAGTCTTGACTATTTGCTATTTATGCGTCAGTATTACGTCAATCTTGTGCGACTGCAGACTTTTTCTGACTACTTTCGCAACTGCCAGCAGAAAGGCCATCTGATGACCCAAAGCGACACCCCACTCATCACCGAAACCTTTCCTTTACAGCAGGCCCTGATGGCCAGCACTCGAGCCAATGAGTTTTGCCTGCAACCAAAGGAGGCCGCGTGACGCCGACCCGGGACCGGACCGAGATCGAAGACCTGAAGGCCAGTGTCGACCTGGGCGCGGTGATGGAGAGCTACGGCGTCGCTTTGAGACAGAGCGGAAAGAGCCAGCTGGCCCGCTGCCCGTTTCACGAGGATGACAAGCCTTCGCTCTCGGTAACCGGCGGTTTGTGGCAGTGCTTTGGATGCCAGGCGGGCGGTGACGTGCTCAGCTTTCTACAGTTGAAGGAAAAAATTGACTTTGCGGCCGCCGTGAAGCTGCTGAAGACCTGGAACGGCCAGCCTGATCTCCAGGATCAAGAAAAACGGGCGCACCAGGCGGAGGTGATGGAGCGGATGGCCCACCTGTATCACCAGGCCTTTTGGGAATCCTCCGACGCCCAGAACTACCTGAAATCCCGTGGCCTTGAGGACCGCGACACCTGGCAGGCTTTTCGCATCGGCTACTGCGACGGCTCCCTGGCGAAGAAATTCGCAGGCGGGCCGGCGGGCGAAGTGCTCCTGGCGTTGGGCTTTTTGAACTCGGAGGGCAAGGAACACTTTCGCGGCTGCCTGGTGGTGCCACTGGTGCATCCGGATCGGGGCGTGGTGGGATTTTACGGCCGGCGCCTGGCCGGCGATGCTGGCCGCCACATGTATTTGCCCGGGCCTCGCCAGGGCGTGTTGAACTGGCTGTGTTTGCGCACCAGTTCCCGCATTTACCTGACCGAAGGCGTGCTGGATGCCCTTTCGCTTTGGCAGGCGGGCATCCGCGAGGTTACCTGTCTGCACGGCCTCTCTGGCGTGCCTGCCAACCTGAAGGAACTGATGAAGCAGCACAAGACCAAAGAGGTGGTTTTGTGCCTGGATGGCGACAAAGCGGGCCAGGAGGCTTCGGCGCGGCTGACCGAGGTCTTTGAAAGTCTAAGCCTGACAGTCACGACGCTAAAATTGCCCGACGGCCAGGACCCCAACCTGATGCTGCAGACCCGGGGCGATTCGGGCCTGGCTCAATGGTTTGCAGACGTAGAGAAGCCCAGGGAAGAAGACGAGAGCGCAAAGCACGAAAGCAACCCGCAGGGCTTTGCGATGGAATTTGGCGAGGTCCGCTATGAGGTTCAAATGATTCCGCCATTCTCGTCGCGGCTGCGGATCCGGCTGTATGGCCAGCGCGGCGAGCTGGATTATCTGGACAAACTGGACCTCTACGTGCAGCGCGCCCGCCAACAGGCTGGCAGAGAGATTTCGCGGACCTTGAAGCTGCAAAGATTTGAGGCCGACGCCCACCTGCGCAAAATACGCGAGCAGGCGGAGCAGTGGGTGGCGACCCGCCACTCGGTGACGCCGGCAGACAAGAAAACGCCCATCCCGATGACGGCTGGCGAGCGGGAAGAAGCGCTGGCCTCGTTGCGCGCCCCCGACCTGGTGCAGACCATCTTGCGGGACATGGAAGATCTGGGCTACGTGGGCGAAGAGGACGGCAAGCTACTGGCCTATTTTATCGGGGTCTCGCGCAAGCTGGCCAAGCCGCTGTCGGGCATCATCTTCGCGCAGAGCGGCTGCGGCAAATCCAGCCTGGCCGATCTTGTCGAGTTCCTGACGCCCCCCGATGAGGTGTTTCACTTTACGAGGTTGACCAGCCAGGCGCTCTACTACTTTCCAACCGCTCTGAGCCATATGCTGATCTTTGTGGAAGAGCGCAACGGGGCGGAAGCTGCTGATTATTCGATTCGCGCCCTGCAGACCCAACACAAGCTGACCCAGGCGGTGCCGATCAAAGATCCGGCCACGGGCCAGTTTAAAACCCAGGTGTTGGAGGTGGAAGGCCCGGTGGCCTACATGGAAACCACCACCAGCACGCGCACCAATCACGAGAACGCGACCCGATCTTTTGAAATCTATCTCGACGAGAGTGAAGAGCAGACCCGCCGAATCCACGCCGCCCAGCGCCAGGCCCGGTTGCCGGTGAACTACAATCGCGAGCTGCGGCGCACGGCCATCCAGCAGCGCCATCACGCCATGCAAAAGCTGCTGGAGCCGGTCCAGGTGGGGATTCCCTACGTGGAACTGCTGGACTTTCCGGCCCACCGGCTCCGCACCCGGCGCGACCATGAGCGTTTTCTGTGCCTGATCGAGGTCTCGGCCTTCTTGCACCAGCATCAACGGCCCGGCGGCGTGACCGAGGACGGAAAGACCTATGTGCTGGCCAACCTGGACGATTACGCTCTGGCTTACACGCTAGCCAAAGAAGTGCTGGCCAGTTCGCTGCACGAGCTGAACAAGAACGCGCGAGAACTCTGGGAGAAATTGACGCAGTGGCCACACGCCTGTGGCGATGCCCATTTTTCCCGGCGCGAGATCCGCGAGAGTTTTGGGCTGGAAGACCACCGTTTGCGAGACGCTCTGGCCGACCTGGTGGAGATGGAATATTTGGAGACGGTGGCGGGCGGAGGGGCTGGCAAACAATGGCGCTACCGTCTGATGGTGCGCAACCCCAGCGGCCTGCGGCTGAGCCTGAAAACCCCTGCCGAGTTGACCCGAGACTGGCCAACCTAGCGAACCTCGCGAAGGGGGTCTGCGAGGTTGAAACCCTGATGAGGGCTGGGTTTTGCGCGTCTTGCGAAGCAACCTCGCGACCTCGCGGGAAAAAGCAGAAGCGTTTTGTACGAGATCCCGAGTTGAGCCTTTTGGCAACAGGCCCAACTGCCCCAAAAACAGCCAACTCCTACTCCTGACTCATTTTTCTTTCAACTGACCTATAAACACAACTGAAAA
>JALHML010000089.1 GCA_022844065.1 Minisyncoccota bacterium
GTTGCGCCCGGGTACTCCAAAAGCGCGAGCAAGGTGTTTGTAAGGATGTACTCCATACGAGCGGACCACGCATCCACCCAAATCTTCTTGAAAGTGGCCATGAGGCCGGACACCACGATGTGCCGCTTGTCGTATCCAACATCCTCCATCACGTTAAACGCAATCGGGTTATCGTGATCGAACGGTGCAAAATAAACTACATCCTTCACGCGATCAGCTGGTATGAAATCCAGCAGCTTATCAACTGCACTGCCGTGCGGATCGATAAAGGCCATACCTTCCCCATTCCGGATATCTTGAATGGCCATATTCTCAAGCATCGTCGACTTACCCATGCCAGTCTTTCCAATGACATACATGTGCTTCGAACGATCCTTTGCCTTTATCCCAAACGGTACGCGCTTGCCGCGCGCATCCGTCGCGGCAAAATACGTGACGCGGTCCGGATTCTCCATACAAGAAGTATACCGCGCCTAGATCGGGCAGCGCTGGTCTATAGGGTCGAATATGGAGCGTTCTGGTGTCTCTCCTGAAAGAATGCGTGCGATACGCTTGGCACCATAGATCGACGGCAAGATACCCACGCCGTTGCAACCGAGATTATAAAGCAGCACCGGATTGCAGGGCTCAGCACCAATGCGACGCAATCCTCCTGGGGTATATCCCATAAGGCCATGCCAGCAGAATGCGTATTCTGCGTCTGGTCCCGGGTGATGGTGATACGTAGTTCGAAGAAACTCGTCCAAGGACTCACGCACATCCTCGCGACAGTGTTCCTCGCGTGTGTAGTGTGCCTGATTAGGCAGCACCTGCTCAGGGCCTCCAGCACACACCAAATTCTTCGCGACCCCCTCGTCTTCTCCATGCGGCCTGCGCGTGAGATAGAAATAGGTCTCCCCTGTTGGATCCCCGGTCTCAGGTATACCCTTTGGGAAGTAGCTTATGGCCGTTGGGGCTGCGTTCATGGACTCAAGATATCCCGCCATGTAGCCAATGCGTCCCTGCACGAGGTGATGGAACTTTGTATTAATATCACTTCCCGACACATTCTCGATATGGAATTGCTCAAACCCGTTCGTACACAGAACAACACGCAGGGCTTCAACGGTATGCTCCTGTTTGGTCTGAAGAAGTGCACGATCCTCTGAAAGAGTCACCTTCGTAACCATGGTCTCTTCAAAAAGACTGAAGCGCCCTGGATACGAAGCCATGAGATATCCCATAAGCTCCTCCGTAAAGACTGCACTGTTCATGCAGCCCTTCTGACTTGCGATGCACGCCAGATAGCGACGATCATCCGTCTCAAGGAGCGCAAGCAAATCGTCTTGCGGCACCACTGAGTACAAATCTTTATAGAAAAGCGGGAGTGCGTTTTCCCAGTTAGACTCCTTCGCTATGAGGACACTTTCCGGCGCAAGGCCCGCAGCCGCACGGTCCTTGTTCTCCTCAAGATGTTCAACAAGTTGCTCGAACTCGGAACAGCCCGCATGGCCCGTAAAGCGGTATACGGGGGTACGAAGCGCCGCATCCGCCATAATCTCGTCAAGAAGACCCCATGCAGACTCAACAGCACGCTGTCCCGCACTCGCAAGCTCGAGACCAAACTCCTGCACAATCGATTCGAACGGCCGCTCAAAGTAGGAGGTAATCTGGCCAGCATTGTGTCCGGTTGCACCATGAGCAACCCGATCTGCTTCAAGAAGAACAACACTGCTGTCCGTATTCTTGAGTGCGAAATATGCCGTTACAGCGCCTGCAATGCCGCCACCCACAATAACCACGTCCGTGGCCGTATCTTGGGCAAGTGGTACTGCAGGACGAGAACGGTTCAGTTGTGCGAGCCAGGGGGAACGGTTTGGAATCATAGTTACTGATACTGAATAAACATTGGCTGAGGTGTGAGTTTCAAGAGGTCGCCAGGGGTAAGTAAGCGCTCGGACGGAGGCTTCAGGTCGTTCTTGTAGAAGATCTTGAATCCCGTGAACTGTACCGGCTCTGGCGCAACGAATTGTCGATACGTCCCGAGCTTTAAGGTCGGCGGACCCCATCCGTCCATGTCCATCACAATCTGTACCTCAGGAAGCGGGCGTATGTTTTGATAGTTCGTCACCATCTTCTGCGTAAAGCGATGCACAATGATGACCTTAGGTGGCAAATCATGCTTCTGTACCAGCTCCGCCAAATACTCAGCTGCGTAGTTAATGTCGCGCGCATCAAACGAACCTATAACATCTCCCGGTATATCGCCATTTGGCATATGGAACTCTGGGTCGAGACCAAGGTGCACGTTCGGCATCGCGAAGTACTTCTCAAGGAGAGGAAGCTCGTACTCGAGTGTCGAGTGTCCGATCTGAATATCAAGAATAACAATGCCATCAATCTTTTTGGCAATCTCTACCGCCTTATCAATCTCCGTATCTGGCATGCGGAGCATGTACCGGTTCTCCCTTCCTGGTAACGACTGAGCGGTTATGGCGATGTAGTTGATAGCCGGAACGGTTGGCGTTTCCGGATCCGCTGTCTCCCACTTCTTTTGTTCGCTGGCTAACATCTGGAGCATCTGTGCTTCCGGGTATTCGCCAAGAACACCCATACGGGTTGAGTAGAAATTCCCGTAATACGCAATGATGCGATTAAACGGGAGGAGTGCACCAGCCTTAGGGTACGGTGTTCCCTTCGCAGGCCAAATGCGCTCAGTAGTAGTGGAGGTTGTTGACGCGTAGTTCGCCATCGACAGCATCTTTGCGTCATACGCCGCAGTATCAAAGACCGGCTTCTCTGGCTCTTTTTTAAAAAGCGTATCGAGTGTTGAGGTACTCGTCTCGCTACCGCGATCGAAACGTGTTGCGGCTGCGTGCGGAATAACAAGAAGACCGAGAAGGAGTATGGCAAGACCGAGCCCAATGATCAAAACGAGCGGATTACGAAGATGTGGAAAGAGATGCTTCATGAGAAACGCGGGCAGCTGGCTTTCTGCGGTATGACACGCCAACCGCAACAACACCAAGACCAAAGAACGGCAGTATCCAGGTAAGGA
>JALHML010000090.1 GCA_022844065.1 Minisyncoccota bacterium
AACGTTCCTGATTACAGGCAATTCGTAGGCATCATCAAGGCCTATAACCCATATCACGGCTGGCAGCCGGTATTCTTCAAGGAAGAGACGGTCTCTATTAAAGAGACGCTCTCCGCAGTCAGTATCTACAATGCGGTAGCCGAAGTGGAGGCGTGGATTGTTTCCAATGGCGAAACACTCCAGCATCCTCTCCCGACAGAGATCGCTTACGAACTTTTGGGAGTTCCGATTGAAATGTCTGTTTTCTTCGCTAAGTCTGCGCTATCGATCATTCCTGACAGGATTCGAAGCTTCGTGCTGAATTGGAGTTTAGAGCTTGAATCCAAGGGGATTCTAGGGGAGGGAATGACCTTCACTGTGCAAGAAAAGTCAAAGGCGACCACTGTTATCACTAACAACTTTTATGCACCACAGTATCAGAACAGCGGAACTGTTGGTGCGATGGGTGACGCTGCTGCCGCCGCCGGAAGCTAAGGCTAGGTCTGATTTGTTTATTTGGAGGACGAAATGGCTGAACCGCATATCAAATACCAAAATTTCGGGCAGGTTGGAGCAATGGGTGATAACGCCCATGTTGAGGTAATCAATCAGGCTCAGGGAGAAGCCAAGGCGTTGAATTTTGGGCTGCTTTTGGAACAGCTTAGCGAACTTCGTAAAGAGCTGGATGTGGTCGCCGAAATAGACGAAGACGAGAAAGATGCAGCCATTGCTATCATACAAAACGCTAAAGAGGCAGCCAAATCTGAAGATGAGGCTGGAGTTAAGAAAAGTCTACGGAAAGCCAAAGGTTGGGTTCTCACAGTTGCCGAGAAGCTAGGAATCCAGGTAGTGGCAAGCCTTCTTAAAGACCAATTGCACGGATAGGTTACACTGTGAATCCCCCTCGGCCAAGGTCTTTTCCCAGGCAGACTGCTTCTTAAGCTGGCGGCCAGAGATAACAACGACTGCTGACCTCGCAAGCGGCTGGGAATGAGTGCGTCAGAGGTCCACGCCGCTATACTGCGTTGCAGTAAGTCTGGCCTCTATGAACGAGTCGACCTTCTAGACAACATCATTAGCGGCTGCTTTGATGCAGAGAATCAAGTCTTGGTTCCTTCTGTCCGAGAAGCCATCAAGACTATCTCGGTCCTGAAATGACTCGCCAAGCGATGCGTGCCAAGCTGGACTACACCCCAAGCTGACACTTTCAGAAAGCGGTTTTTCTGTCCAATTGGAGTCCTTGCATGACTTTTGAGACGGTTGTCCAACAAGGTCTAAGATCTTAACTGGACGACGGAGGAAGCAGCATGAACGGGCAACGAGTGGGCTACAAGCGGGTGAGCACCCTGGACCAACGTATGGACCGACAGCTAGAAGGCCTGGAGTTGGACGAGATCTTTGAGGACCGCGCGAGTGGCAAAGATCTGTTGAGGCCCCAGTGGGAAGCGGCCAAGAAGTATCTGCGCCGCGGGGACATCCTCTTCGTACACTCGATGGACCGCCTGGCGCGCAACCTCAAAGATCTTTTGGGCGCGGTGCAAGAGATGAACGAAAAAGACGTTGAGGTGCGCTTCGTTTCTGAGAACCTCAGCTTTGGACCAGGCGTCGACAGCAATCCGATGGCCAAGCTGATGTTGTCGATGCTGGGCGCGGTGGCCGAGTTCGAGCGCTCTTTGATCTTGGAGCGGCAACAAGAAGGCATCGCCCTGGCGCGGCAGCGGGGAGTCTATCGGGGACGAAAACGCGTGGTGACTCCGGAGATGGTGGACCAGGCGCGTCTGCGCATGGCGGCGGGTGAGAAGGTATCGCGGGTAGCCCGCGAGCTGGGCGTGAGCCGGCAAACGATCTACTCCTATCTCAAGCAAAACGCCTAAGTCCTAAGTCCAACCACTGACCAGCGGTAGGAATTTTTATAGACGGACTTTAGCCCGATAGCATAGGGCTTCTAGGCACTTTTCCTGTTGATCGGCAGGGGGCCTATATAAGATTAAATAGGCTCCCTGCCTATCGCTAGGCTAACTGCGAGCAAGCGTAGGTGAAAGCAGGCCAAAGTCCGTCTAGCGCCTATAAGGCGTGCAGCGTGAGGGAAAAGCTTGGCCTTGCCTCATGGGATGCGCTTGTCAGAAAGTTTGTAGATGGACTTTAGCCTTATTTCATAGGTGCTTTAGGCACTTTCCCTGTTGATCGGTAAGGGGGTTATGTACTTCTAAATAGGCCCAAGGCCGATCAAGATGTTCGTAATGAGAGAATGCCTTTGAAATCGAGCTAAGGTCTATCTTATGATCGAACAGGCGTGGGAAAGCCTAGTAGTTTCGTACGTGGGGGTTTCTGGTACGGATGAACTTTCGACAGGAAGAGGAGTCTGGGACTCGGAACATGAGGAGTTGAAAATCTCTCGAGCTTAGAGAGACTTTTGCTGAGGCTGCGAAATAGCCTCAGAAAAGTTAAAGGCCCGATTGCAGTCGGGCCTTTGAGGTTTTTACAAACTAGGTTTTTAAGTGTTCTCGGTTTTTCACAGGGCTGGGAAGCACTTATGGTAGTCACGTTTCTGACCTGACCGGGTCGGTTCCTTCTTGAAAGAAGAAGTGAGTGAGGACCAAAGTGTGCGCTTAAGGACCGGACTGGATATGGGACGGTGGCAAAAAGCGATTTCAATACGCAAGGGTGGCGGTCGGTAAGCAAGGAGGATCCTTGTAAGGCCTGCGGTTACACCAAAGGTTGCCGAGAGGCGCGAGATGGCGCCAATATTTGCTGGCGAGTGCCCAGCTCGCATCCACGGGGCGCGGGTTGGCTGCACCGATGGGACAACGAACTCGCATTATCGAGCTATGCACCCCCAGTGGTGGCACAAGCCGAGTCCATTGCCAGCGATGCCTTTCTTCAAGTGGTTTATCGAAATCTGTTGGACCTTTGTCCACTCTCGGAACCGCATCGTAAGCACCTGGTCAATGAGGGCTGGACGGCGGCGGAAATTGAGCAATTTCCTTGTGGTTCTCTGCCCGAATCGCGATTGGCTAGAAAGAACCTT
>JALHML010000091.1:0-2531 GCA_022844065.1 Minisyncoccota bacterium
ATGCGGCGGTGCACTTCGACGAATGAATCCTCGAGTGTCTGAGCAGTATCGTGCTCAAGGGTCTTCATAACAGCGGCGGTTGCAATGTCGTCACCCTTGAACTTCTTCAAGATCTCCTCGCGGGTTCCCGCGCCAAAGATTGAGAGGAGGTTCGTAACCGGGAACTTGCGCTTGCGGTCGATCTTAACGAAGACCGCACCATCAGCATCAGACTCGATCTCGATCCATACACCACGTGCAGGGATGAGTTTTGCACCGAAGAACTGGCGACCCTTGTTCTCCTCAGCGATAAAGAATGCACCGAAGGAGCGGGCGAGCTGCGGAACAATTGCGCGCTCAACACCGGAGACGATGAATGAGCCGTGTGGCGTCATCATCGGAATATCCGCAAGGAAGATCTCCTGTGTCTTCTCAGAACCGAAGGTCTTGTTAACAAGCGTTACGGACGCCTTAAGAGGAGCCTCGTAGGTGCGCATGTTTTCGCGCGCTTCTTCCTCAGTACCCTTAGGGGCGCCGATCTCGAAGCCGTCGAAGCGAAGCTCGAATTTCTTGCTTGAATAATCAGGGATCGGTGAGAACTCCTTGAAGAGTTCGCCGAGACCTTCTTTAAGAAGCCACTGGAACGATTCCCTCTGGTGCCCTACCAGATCTGGGAAGTCGACACGTGGTGCACGGTATGCACCGAAGGTCTTCTGCACGAGCTGCTTTTTCTGCATGTGCGTCGTATGTTATGCAGTCTCCTAAACGCCGAATGGGCACGTATATATACGTGCCGCGCCCCTCGTTCTTAGGAGACGCTGTTTTTAAAAATTCGCCCTCTGATTTGCCCCGAATCCCCCGTTACTCAGTCGTAGAGATACTATACCGTGAAGGATGCATGAGGGTCAAGGGAGGAGTGGATAAGAAAAAGGGCGGCTCCTGGTTGAAGCCGCCCTTCAGCCCGAAGGCTTGAATCAAGCCGTCGTCTCTCGACGCAGTGGCTTGGGTTGGGAGATGCGCACGACGCTGCGCGGTGCCAGCATATAGCCGGCCACGGCCAGAACGACGACCATGACCAGGCCGGACATGACCGATCGATCGGTCTCGACTAGGTAGCGGGCCAGACTGAGGCCCAAGATCGGCAAGCCGAGCGAGACCGCGATGTGGTTGATATCCTTCCAGCTGACCTTGTCGTTCGGGTTCGACCGAAGGTCGTAGACCGCAGTGGCAGGAAACCATGCGAACATGAAGCTGAACCCACCGGTCAACAAGAAAAGGAACCAGCTGCCGTCCATGGGCATGATGCCGAAGCCAGCCGCCATGATCAGAAGTCCGACAGCCATGAACCGGCTCATCGGGCCTTTGTGTTCGTGTGCGGACGACCCTTTTTCAGCGGGGCTGGTCATGAACCCACCGAAAAGACAGGCCACGAACAGGCCGGCAGATACGACAAACAGGCCGGCGAGATCGCTCATGCTTGCGAGCATAACTGCGACGACGCATATAACGCCTGAAAGCAATGCATACATTTTGAACATATTTCCCTCCAGAGATCGTTGTGACTTTTCGGCGGATGCCGAACTCGCTAGTAAGCATACCACCATACAGTGGTATTGTCAATGTATACAAATATTGCCTACTGTTTCGACTTCAGCTTCTTCGCCCGAAACTCATCGATCTTCTTGTGGTCTCCGGTCTTGAGCACCGGCGGGACCTTATACTTCTTCCCTTCCCACTCAATAACCTCGGGACGCGTGTAGACGTCTGGTGCCGCCACCCTGCGCTCCTCAACCGATTCGTCTTTTCCGAGTACGCCTGGAATACGACGCGTAATAGCGTCAATCATAGCGAGTGCTGGCACTTCGCCGCCGGTATAGACCGCCTCGCCAACCGCGTAGGTCTTGAGGGTGCCCATAGTCCCGACGATCTTCCTCGCGCGCTCGTCGATGCCTTCGTACCGGCCACACACAAACGCAACCTCGTCATACTTGCCGAGAAGATCTGCATCTTTGTTCGTAAACTGCTTTCCGGAAGGACTAAACCAGATGATTGCCTTTTTGCCCTTGCGACGGCCAAGCGACTTCTTCACTGCCTTCACAACCGGCAATGCGGTCATAACCATGCCGGGTCCGCCTCCATACGGGCGCTCATCTACTTTGCCCCACCGATTTGTGACATACGTACGTGGAGACTCGTAATTAACGGAGATCTTCTTATTCGTTCGCGCACGCCCAATGATCGACGCCGAAAGATAAGCCTCGCAGGCTTCTGGAAAGAGAGTGATGAGATGGAATCGGATCATGATTCGGAAAGAAGCGGCACGTGCCGCTTCTTGTTAGACAACGTCGCCGAGGACCTGCTCAAGGGTGCGGTTCCCTTCGTCGGCACCGAAATGCTTCCCGCCCATAGGCTCGTTAATCTTCAGGTTCACGCGCGCATTGTGCTTCATTCCAACAACGCGAAGAAGCGTGCGGATTGCTTTTGCAATGTTGCCATCCTTGCCGATGATCTTGCCCATGTCCTCTGGCGCAACCGTGAGGGTAAGAAGAACG
>JALHML010000091.1:2541-2983 GCA_022844065.1 Minisyncoccota bacterium
AACGCCCATCTCGTCTACCGTACGAGCAATAACCACTGCGTCGGGATTGTCGACGAGTGCCTTAATAGTGAAATCGAGATATGCGTGGTCTTGTTCCATAGAATCGTGTCAGCGTTACGGGATATTCGTTGCGTGTAAAGCGAGCGAGAGCTCGCGGGAGAAAGCTTATGCAGCTGGCTCCTCTTCCTTTGCTTCCTCTACAGGAGCCTCTTCAACTGGTACTTCCTCAGGAGTAGCTTCAGCTGCTGGTGCCTCTTCTTCAACAGGAGCACTCGCTGCCTCCTCTGCGGCTTTTGCAGCTTCTGCATCTGCCTTTGCCTTCTCCTCTGCAGCCTTAGCCTGTGCTGCCTCTTCCTCAGCCTTCTTCTTTGCGATGTTCTTCTCAAGATTCTTCTTTGAGATAACCGCTACTTTGGAGCCTTCAAGAACACCGTTCTTAATA
>JALHML010000092.1 GCA_022844065.1 Minisyncoccota bacterium
CAGCGAGCCGTCGTGAGAGCTCTGTCTTTCCAACACCAGTAGGACCAAGGAACAAGAATGAGCCAATAGGACGGTTCGGATCACTAATACCGACACGCGAGCGCTTCACGGCATTCGTAATTATCTTTACTGCACTATCCTGGCCGATAACCGCACCCGTCAGTGCCTCTTCCATGCGTGCAAGCTTCGCTGCTTCCTCTTCCAGCATCTTCGCAACCGGAATACCGGTCCAGCGCGCAACAACTCCCGCGATCTCTGCCTCAGTAACTTCCTCATGGAGAATGCGACGCGACTTTTGGAGCGTCTTCAAGCGCTTGGTCTTTGTATCAAGCTCCTTCTGCAAAGCCGGTATGCGTCCGTAGCGAATCTCTGCGGCAGTACCAAGGTCTGCCATAGCTTCTGCGTTATCCGCCTCAACGCGTGCTTTGTCGAGTTCAGTCTTAAGGGTGCGAATTGATTCGAGAACCTCCTTCTCGTTCTTCCACTTAAGTTCGAGTTCTGCGGTCTTCTCGCGAAGATCAGCGACTTCCGTATCAATAGCGGAAAGACGCGCCTTCATGTCTTTTGCGTTGTCACCCTCCTCATCCTTCTTAAGCGCCTCACGCTCAATCTCGAGTCTGCGAATTTTGCGATCTGTCTCCTCGAGTGCGGGTGGCTTATTCTCAAGTGCGATGCGAAGACCTGACGCTGCTTCGTCTATAAGGTCAACCGCCTTATCCGGAAGGTAGCGATCCGTTATGTAGCGGCTTGAGAGCTCAACAGCCGACACGACTGCGCCGTCTGTGATGCGGACACCATGGAAAAGCTCGTACTTGTCGCGCAGTCCGCGAAGAATTGCGGTAGCGTCCTCAATGGACGGTTCCTCTACATACACCGGCTGGAAACGGCGCGTAAGCGCACCATCCTTCTCGATGTGCTGCTGGTACTCCTTTATGGTTGTTGCACCGATCATGCGGATCTCGCCACGCGAGAGCGCTGGCTTCAGCATGTTTGACGCATCAAGTGCGCCTTCAGCAGCACCGGCACCAACGATGGTATGAAGCTCGTCAACGAAGAGAATCACCTTTCCGTCAGACTTCTCAACCTCTTTCATAACCGCCTTCATACGCTCCTCAAACTCGCCGCGATACTTCGTGCCTGCAATCATGAGTCCAAGATCCAAGGAAAGAAGCTCTTTGCCTTTAAGAGACTCCGGCACGTCACCTGCTGCAATTCGCGTTGCAAGTCCTTCGGCGATTGTGGTCTTTCCTGTTCCAGGCTCGCCAATCAAAACCGGGTTGTTCTTAGTGCGACGCGAGAGAATCTGGACCACGCGTCCAATCTCCTGGTCGCGACCAATAACCGGATCGAGGGCATTCTCTGCGGCCATCTTTGTCAGGTTACGCGTGTATTTTGCGAGTGCACGGAACTTCTTTGGTTCCTTCACTTCCCCGTCTTTGGCAGACTTCAAATCCTTCAAAAGCTGCAGCACCGTATCGGAATCGATACGGAACCGCGAGAGTATTTCTGCAGCGGGGCCCGGGTGCTCAAGGACCGTTACGAACAGGTGCTCGGTACCCACAAACGCATCCCCCATGCGCGCTGCTACCTTATCAACCGCCTCAAGAGCCTGCGCGAGGTCTGGCGTGAGATAGAGATTGTAGGACGGTGACAGCGTTGACGATGTCTCCGGAATCTCGAGTGTCTCAAGCAATGTATCCGCGAACATCATGGTGTCAACGTCCATTCGATCAAGGACTGAGAAAACGAGACTCTCCTCCTGATGAATGAGGGCTGTAAGGAGATGCAAGGAGCTCACGTGGTTCTGTCCACGCTCAATAGCGAGCTCATGCGCTTTCCTGATGGCTTCCTTAGCCTTTGCGGTGAAGTTCTTGAATGGGGGCATAGGATAGAGTTTTACATTAATAATGACGTACCAGGAAGCGTCTTGTTACGGTGCCTCTGAGAGAAGTGTGTTGATGCGATCAGCGGGTGCAAACACGCCCGGAACTGCCGTTGCGATACCGATGATGTCACCCGATATGTTCACGGCGGCAGCGCCGGGCGGAACACCGGTAACATTTGCCCGGATACCCACATCGTCAATAATCGAAATAATACCGGAGACTGCCGCAAGCTCACGCGTAAGCGATACAAGAGTCTGCCCCTGCTTAAGGCTCGCGGCCGCTATGAGGTCTGGTGTCGTTGCAGCAGGCAGTTTCTCCGTATCCGAGAATCCGAAGATGGTGATTGTTGCACCTGCGCGCGAGAGGGACGCCTCGGCGGTTGCGCCGTTTGCAAACACAATTGTCGCTTCCTTTGGAAGGGCAGCGCCTGTTGCCGTTACCACCGCACGCTTGTCAGGAAGATACGTACCAATAGCAAGGACTGGTGTTGTCGTGGCTCCCTTATGGATCATCACGCGTCTTCCAGCATCAGCACGAATAGCAGCCGAAAGAAGGTCCTCGTCACGTATCACAATAGTCTCCTTTGGAGGTGCAGCGATACCGGGGATTGTAGGAAGCGGGGTCTGGGCCGCAGTCTCAACCGTACGCTCAACGATGCGGTTCACCGTCTGAGTAACGGTTGGGGGCGCTTGGTCAAGCAAGGACACCGTCATAACGGCGGTCGCAATAGCTATCACGAAGTTAACCAAAATCGTGAGAAGAAGAAGCTGCGTTTTGTTGAGGTCTTCGATATCCATATAGAGAAATTATACCGTGTTCGTGTCTACGAATCGAACTGCGTGGACAAGGGCGTCTAAGAAGCGCTCAATGTCTCGCTCGCTGCTCGTTGGTCCCCAGGAAATTCGAAGCGTTGACGAAGCTCTCTCGGAGTCCTCGGTATAGGCAAGTACGGCGACCGAACCTTCGTCGTCTGTAGCGCACGCACTTCGCGTTGATACCGCAAAGCCTGCTTCATCAAGAAGTGCTGCGAC
>JALHML010000093.1 GCA_022844065.1 Minisyncoccota bacterium
TCAAGGTCCGCAAGCTCAGCAGCTTCCGTGATGAGCTTGCGGACCTTGTTGCTGAGCTTGCTTAAGTCCAGAACCCTGGTGTTCACTATAGACTAATGACGTAAGGGCTAAGCCGCTTTTTCGACCTTTTCCCTGGCGATGAGACCATAGCGCTCGAGCGTGGCCTGGACGCAGGCGGTGGGCACAAGGAAGTGTTCGGCCAATCGGGAGAGGCGACGCCAGCGTTCATTCTTGGTGGGCTCACCATGGCTGAGGTAGCGGACATCGGGGTGGGCCTGGAGGGTCTCGAGAGGCAAGAGGTAGGCCATGGCATATTGGGTGGCGGCGCTCTCGAGGGCGGAACCGCCCTTGCCTTGCAAAATGGCCAGGGTGTGCATGCGGATATGGCCGAGCTGGGCGGCCAGCAGCCAGTGGAGCACTTCGCGGTGAAGGCTCGGGCATGTGAGGTTCTGCTCGAAATCTTGGGAGATAAGGATCTCCTGGCGCCAGGCATCACAGGCGCAGAGCTGGCCCCAAGGGAGCGGGGCGTGTCGCAGGTTCCAGCCCTGCAGGGCGATGGCTTCGAAAATGGTGTCGGCCGGAACTTTCCAAGGGATGGTGATTTCGCCAAGGATCGTTAAGCAATCTTGTTGGAGTTTTTGTAGGGTGGTCTGGTTCATCGAAGCCTCCTGGAAGGCCAGATTACCATGAATTAAGGTGAACGAAAAGCCACTATATTTAGTGGTTGAATTCCTTTCCTCCACAAGACGCGAAGGATATTCATTTGGCTTTGGTCTTGGGTTTCTCGAGTTTTTGGACCCGTTGGGTGAGTTGGGCGACCTGGTGAAGGAGAAGCTCGATCTTGTTGGGGGTGCGCTGGCAGCGGTTGAGCCATTCTTGGACGGATTCTTGGTGACGGACCTTGGGCTCGCGACGATCTTTTCGGTTGGAGAGGACACCTGAACGCAAGGTGAGGGCACGGGGTTCGAAGAGAACACCAAGGGCGCGACGCAATGCCATGATTTCAAAGGCGGTGACAGGCAGGCGGCGGCCGTTTTCGAGGTCGCCAAGTCGGGCGGCAGGCAAACCGCTGAAGTGGCTGAGGTCGCGTAAGGTGAGGGCCACAGCCGCGCGGGCCCGGCGCAGGGCTTCGGGGGTGGCGCTTTGGAGTTCGGTCAGGTCGCGGTCGTGAAGATCTTGATCGTAGTCCAGGGGATTGTCGCTCGAGGCCAGAGCGTCAGCCAGGACCTTAAGGGCCTGCAGGTCCAGACTGGCCAGCAGATCCCATCGAGGACGTCTGGGAGCGCCTGCAAGAATACGACGAGGAAGAGGACGCTGACGCACCCGACCCGGCGATGCTGGCTTTGCAAAAGGAGCTGACTGAGGCGCGCCAACGTTTGCGTCAACTCGAAAACGCCCACTCCCGGGCCGCCCGCCCTCCCAAGAACCGCGCGCCGGTTATTTTGGCGCCCGAGGCGCCCCCGGCACCCGCACCAGATCCCGAGGCAAAACGCCTGCGCGAACGCCTGCAAGAGGTAAAGGCCTTGCTGCGGGAACGCAACCAAGAACGCACCCGGTTGCGCGACGAGTTAAAGACCCGAACCGCCCCGCCGGTCGAAAGCAGTCCCGTTATCTCGCCGCAGGACGAGGCTGAACGCGAATTCCTGGAGTTCGGATCAGCCGTCCGTCCTCCACTTCTCCCCGAATGGACCAAAGCGGCGAGTCAAGAGCTACGCGAACTCCCGGTTCTCACCGCGCGCTTGGCGCTGCGCCTCACGGGCGAATTGGCCTCCGGCCTGCCCTCGACCTGGCAAAAGACCAAACCAATCCAGGCCGTGGAAGGCCTCCATTCCATTCGCTTGGGCCTGAACCATCGCATGCTCTTCAGCCCTGAATCCGAGGCGGGAACCATGGTGGTGCATCATCTGGTCAACCGGGGCGACCACGACCGCGTGATCAAGCAAATGAGTCGCAAACTGCCCGGGGCCTGAGGCGGCGGACCGGGCAAGCAATTTGTTGTGTCAGGCCCGGGGCGGCGTTTAAGGCCAGGCAACGGAACCAGGCCGGGAGCACCTGAGCCCAGTTCACGCCCACCTGCCACGAGCCAGCTTCGTCGCAAAAAAGAGAGGAAAACTGTCGTCGCCGTCGTCGATTCGGTCGAGCAGTTATAGACGCTCTCCAGCGCGTCGCGCAGCGCCTGAGATGGGCCGCTCCATCGGTCCAGCACATCCAGTTTTTCGAGTTGACCTCAAAGTCATACCTTGACTCTCCAGTGACTCGAGACTTTATAATGGCGCTGTGACTCGACTGGCCCCATGGATATGCTGGGTGGGTCTGGCCCTGGCGGGCTGGGCTCAGCCGCCGCTTTACTTCGCCGACGTCCTGCGCACCTTGGAAGAACAGCATCCCGCCCTCAAAGCGGCGCGATTGAGGCGCGAAGCCGCGGCCGCCTGGGCGCGCGGAGCGGGAGCGCAGCCCAACCCCCACATTCGGCTCTCCGTTCCCTATGGCGACCCGAGTGAGGAGGCCAATGAGTTGGTGCAGCGTCTGGAAATTGGCGGCCAACCCGGCTTGCGCACGCGCATCGCGGAACTGCAGCGCGAGCAAGCCGACGCACGCTTGTTGAGCCAGCAGCGCGAACTGGGCAAGCAGGCAGCCCAGGCTTACTACGGCCTCTGGTCGGCCAGCCAAATTGAGCGGCTGGAGGCACAGCGCTTCGATCTGGCGGAAAAATTGAGGCAGGCTGCCGAGCGTCGTTTCAAACTGGGCTCGATCTCACAAAACCTTTACTGGCGGGCCGAACTTGAGCACTCGAAAGCCGAGGCCGAACTCACGGCAGCCCGAGCCCGGCGTACAACCGCTCTCCAGCGCCTTAACC
>JALHML010000094.1 GCA_022844065.1 Minisyncoccota bacterium
TGCTTCTGCCGGCGAGCGTTGCTGCCCTAGAACTCGCTCCAACCTCGGTGCGAGGCGGCGGTTCGGTAACGGGTACCGTTTACCTGGATGCTCCAGCCCCTTCGGTCGGCGCAACGGTCCAAGTGACCTCATCGCTCACTTCGGCGGCTCGAACCCCGGCAACGGTCTCGATCCCAGCTGGCCAACGATCGGGTACGTTCACCATCTCCACTTCGACGGTGACGGCGGCTACCAACGTCACCATCCGCGCCACCCGACTCAGCTCGGAGCGCACCGCGACGCTGCGTGTCAACCCTTAACCGGCAAGTAAGGTAAGATTGTCAAAGAAAGGCCCGCGCTGATTTCCTCAGCGCGGGCTTCTTCTTTTTGGGGCGAGACTTTGTTAGGCTGGGGTCGGGGTTGCTATGACCCACTCGCTCACGATCTCGGGCGCAGCCCGCAGAGTCGTCATCACCGTGCAATACTTCTGGTCGCTCAGCTCCACGGCTCGCGCGACGGCCACCGGGTCCAGGTTTTCGCCATCCACAATGTGGCGCACGGTCATCTTCACGAACGGGCGAGGATATTCGCCCTCTGGGCCACGGACACCGTCCACTTCCACTCGGTAGCTGGTCACCTTTTGGCGCTTCTTCGCGAGGATCGAGATCACGTCCATCCCTGAACAAGCAGCCATAGAAGCCAGCAGCATCTCGACCGGCGTCGGACCAGTTGAGGGTTCGCCCTCTTGCGGGTAGGCGTCCAGCCGAACCATGTGTCCCGTGGGAGTCGAGACATCAAACTTCATTTCAGAATTCCATGCAACAGTAATCATCGTGTCACCAAATCCAGCGCCCAGAGCTCGCCATTGAACGTGGCGGCGTACAGACGGCGTGCCGAAGCGGTAGGGGAGCTCAAGAAGTGCCCGGGCGGCAGTCGCAATTGTTGCACGAGCCGTCCGGTCCGAGCTTCCAGCAGATTGAGCACGGAGTCCACCGATCCGATGGCGATATAGCGCCCCATCTGGCAGGCACTGGAATCATAAATGCTGAATCCCGTTTGAGTCGCCCAGAGTTCCCGGCCGTCGAGCGCCGAGACACCGCGCACCTCGCCCCGATCATCGCCGAGGCAGCCCGCCACAATCATGCTGCCCATGAGTAGCGGACTGGAATAGCCGAATTTCTCGCCCGGTGAAGCAACTTCCCACTGCTTCTCGCCCGTCGCGGCATCATAGCAAAGCAGGGCATTGCTGTTGGCGACCGCGTAAAGTCGGCCACGCGAAACCACTGGAGAGCCGATTGCCGGAGAATAAGCAAAATTCTTGTCGGTCGCCTTCTTTAACCATACTGGTTGCCCGTTCATAGGATTGAAGGCATAAATCTGTGTGTCCCACATGCCCATGAAGACAAGGTTGCCATCCGTGACCGCTTGGCTTTGGCTGAACGGGGGCACGCCGCGCGGGCGCACGGCGAAAGTCCACCGGGGCAGACCAGAATCCGCCTCAAAGGCTCGGACCAGACCGTCGCCGCCGCTAAACACCACCGCGCCCTTGACCACGACCGGCGAGCCGTAAATGGGGCCTTCGGTGGTGGTTTTCCAGGCCAACTTGCCGGTCACGCAGTCAAGCGCGTAGAGCGAGGCGTCTGCGCTGCCCACATAGACCCAGCGTCCAAATACATGCGGCGATGAGTGGCAATAGCCGCCGGTTTGGAAGGTCCACAGCGTCACGCCGTCGCTCGCGCGCACCGCCATCACCGTGCCATCCATCATGCTGATGTACAGCACACCCTCGCGTAGCCGGAGGTGAGACATCACGCCGCCCGGCAAGCGTTTTCGATAAGCAATTTGCAGCGGCGCCTCCTTGGGAATGGGGATGCGCACTCGCGCAGAGGTTCGCACCGATTGGTTCTGCGCCGCCAGGAGGTGAACGCCTGGCATCGTGGGCTGGCTTGCTCCAAGTTTGCCATTCCATTCGGTGACGCCACGGATGGCGGCGGCCTCCGCCATGCTGATCTCGCCAACCACCGTAGGCTCGGCGGGTCTTGGCTGCGGGATCAGGCTTAGCCGCGAAATCTCGGTGAGCGGCCTCTCCGCCGTGCGCCGCTGGATCACCAATTCAGTCGCGCTTGCGGAAAGCAGGCAATACGAGCCCTGGTAGAGCCCCTTGTTCATGAAGCAAGGGAAGCGGCCCCACTGCCATGCCAGGTCGGCGTGCCCGTGCCCGGCCAGAATCGCGACAACGTTATAGGCCGAAAGCAGGCTGTAAACCTCTTCTTGGTTGTCGATCATGGTCCGATCGCGACCGAACCAGTGGTGCGCCGAAACAACGATCGGCCGTTCGCGTCCCCATTCCTGTAGCGTCTTACGGAGCCATGCGCTTTGGGGAGTTTCGATGTGCCCGTAGTGCGAGAGCGGCACCGAGGAATCGAGCTGAATCCAGAGAATTCCCCCGGCTTCGCTTGAAGAATAGGGCGGGCCACACACGGTCTCGAATGCCTTCAGGCCAAATGGCGACCAGCGCACATCGTGGTTGCCGGGAACATGCAGGACCGGCGTCTCAAACTCAGCCAGCAGCTCCTTCCAGATCGCGTATTCACCGGCCCAGCCGTAATCGGTTACATCGCCAACGTTCAGCGCGAGGTCCACCCCCTCGGTGCGAATCGCCTTCAGCATTGCCCGGCATTCTTCGATATTGCGGCCCAAACCGATGTGGGTGTCGCTGAAGAAAGCCATTCTGAAGGGGCGGGATTGCGCCCGTGCTAAGGTGGGGGCCAGCGCCACCGCTGTGGCACCCTTCAGGAGTTGCCGCCGAGTGATTTGGGAACTTGAGAGCATTCTTTATAGAG
>JALHML010000095.1 GCA_022844065.1 Minisyncoccota bacterium
GTTCATAGCACCCTCTAGGCAAGGCTTGACGGCTTCAGGGCGTTTCCCCAAGGACCATTTGGTACCGCGCTTGTTCGCGGCTCGCTGGATGCATCCTCAGGCGACTCGTCCGCCTTTCCATTGCGGAAAGGAGTGCCTGGAGGGTACTGCGCACGATCTCGAGAGAAGGCACAGGAACAAAACGCACGCTACGGCGTGCGTTTTGCGTTTTATGCGCGCTACAATAGACCCAATGACGCCTCAGGAAATAAAACGAGCGTATGACGAAGCAGCCGCTGAGGTTCTCGAGGAGCATCGCGTACGTATCGCCAAGGTTTTAGACAAGGGACAAAAGAATGATGATGCAGCTCGACTTGAAGCAGTCCGTGCCAAGCTTATCGATCCTTTAGTATGAGCTCGATAGAAAAACGGCCAGAGCAGGAGACACAGGAAGGTGTTTCTTTAGAAGGACTTGAAGCTCTCGACAAAGATGCGGGAGTGCACGACCTCACGGTTGTTGCGCGCGACCTCTCGGCACAGAGAACTGTCCTTGAGACGTTTCCTCCAGAGCAACGCGCAGAAGCTGTTTCTGAGATTCGTGAGACGACTAAGAATGCGACGGACAAGCTGCGCAAACTTAAGGTTGCAGCAGCGCTCGCTATGGCGCTGGCTAGTCTTGAACCTGCGCCGGCAGGCACTAAAGAAGTTGAGCCCATAACCGCAGAATCGCTCGCTGAGAATCCCCAGCGTATTGAGGACCTGTTAGAAGGTATTCTCGTTACGATACAAAGGAAACAGACAGCGAGTGTACGGCCTGAACTTACTCCTCTTAAAGACGAAACCAATTCAGTGTTACGCCGGATGCAGGATGAACATAAAAGCGCTGGTCGTTACAGCACCCTTGCTTTTAAAGTTGGGGAGACCTCTGTGCGTGCACTTGCGAGCGCGGCAGGGTTCGGTCTTGGTGTTGCTGGCTACGACATCATCAAGGACATAGCCAAGACAGTACGAGAGCGACACGCCTAATCTCTAGGTAAATCAACAACTCGGAATACCTCGTCGAGAGAAGTGTAGCCAGATATTGCTTTCAATACACCATCCTGCGCCATTGTAAGGAATCCTTGGCGACGAACCGAGTTCGCGATCTCTCCCTCACTCGGATTCTCTCGTAAGAAGTTGCCAAGCTCATCGTCCATAAATATCGCTTCATGCACGCCCGCACGCCCTTTGTATCCAGTCTCTTCTTCGCTCTTTGGGTCTGGTACCCACACCATATCGAGTGACGCTGGAAGGAGACTCTTATCCTCAAGGGTTGAAAGTACCTTTTCCATCATCCTCTTCTGCTCGTCTGTAGCTGGTACCTGCTTCCTTGCGTCCGGATCAAGTGTGCGCACGAGACGCTGCGCCATAGCAACAGAGATAGCGGACGCGAAGGTCTTCGGATCGACACCAAGATCAACGAGGCGAGGGAAGGTACCAGCTGCATTGTTTGTGTGGAGCGTAGAGAAGACGAAGTGTCCGGTGAGCGCAGCCTGCACTGCTGTTGTGGCAACCTCAGCATCGCGCACTTCACCAACCATAATGACGTCCGGGTCCTGGCGAAGCACGGAACGGAGTCCCGAAGCGAAGGTGTACTGCTTGCCATCAGTCTGTGTTTGTACGATTCCAGGGAGATGGTACTCAACTGGGTCTTCAATCGTAACGATTTTTATTTCGGGAGTATGAATATGACGGAGGAACGCATAGAGCGTTGTTGTTTTTCCCGATCCAGTTGGCCCGGTAACCAGGAGCATGCCGGTTGGGCGCGTAATCTCAGTCTTAAGTCGCTCAAGAAGATTCTCCCTGATACCAAGCTTCTCAAAGGAAACCCCAAGAATTCCTGGATCGAGAATACGCATAACGAACGACTCGCCGTACGCGCCAGGGATGAGTGAGGTACGAATTTCCACTTCACTCTCGCCAACGGGCACCGAAAAGCGGCCGTCCTGCGCGCGGTCCCTGATGTTTATCTTGAGTCCCGAGAGGAGCTTGATGCGGGATGCGAAGAGATTGTACGTGTGTGCGTCGAAGGTGTACGCATCGATAAGCGAACCATCTACACGGAGTCGTAACCTAATACCGGTCTCTTCCGGTTCGATATGAATGTCTGATGCTTTCAGGGCGAATGCGGTTGCCAGAATGAACTCAAGCACGCGTGATACTTGTGCGCGAGCACCAGCTTTAAGGGTTTCGTCGAGTTGAGTGCGAAGCGCCGCAAGGCTTGTGAGTGTTCCGCGCAGTTCGTGGAGTTCCTCGCCCCTAATATCAAAGACACCTGATTTTGATTCACTTGCGAGGGAGAGTTCGGCGTAGCGTGCATACGCCTTGTCGAGTGATTTTTTTGAGACTAAGAAGCGAGAGAGAATAAACCCCTGACTTTCGAGCGCGTGCTCGATCTGCGCAAGTGCGATGTTGCTCGGATTCCGAAGCGCAATCGAAAGGTGCTTACCAGTTTTCTCAAACGCTACTACTTCGGCCTCACGCGCCTCTTTCTCAGGGATAAGCCGAAGCGCATCCACATTAAGCGGCATGATAGTGAGGTCGGTATAGGTGAGTCCGTACTTCTCGGACAGTACGCGCGCTAGGTCTTCCTCTTCTTGTTCACGCAAAGAAGCGAGCTTTGCGTCTTCAGCATCGGTATCAAAATGTGCAGGCATTAGCACCATAATAGCGCGCCCAGGAGCACGTTCCTACGGCACTTGGTACAATTAGGGGCATGAGAGAAGCACGAACGATAATGAACCTTACGGACCTCGAAGAGGGGGCTAGGGAGTTCGTGTCCA
>JALHML010000096.1 GCA_022844065.1 Minisyncoccota bacterium
GCTTCTCTCTAAAATGGGCCGCAACCTCAGCAGCTGTACCTTCAACAAAGGACTCGAACATCTTCGTGAGCTCGCGAAGTACAATAACCTTCCGATCCTCCTCAAGGACTTCTGTTAATGAGGCCAGCGCCTTCTCGATCCGGTGTGGAGACTCGTAGAAAACCATAGTCCGTGTTGAATCAGCGATTTCCTTGAACAAGGTCTGCCTGCCCTTCTTATGCGGAAGAAATCCGAGGAAGGTGAATTCGTCAGTTGGTACGCCTGCAATAGATAGTGCGGCCGTAACAGCGGCAGGCCCAGGGATAACCTCAATACGAGCATCTTCTCGAAGAGTATTGCGAACCTCACGCACCAAGGCACTCCCAGGGTCTGAGATACCCGGAGTCCCTGCGTCTGTTACAAGCGCAATGTGCTTCCCTTCCGCAAGCATTTGTAGGATACGGGTCGATGCATGGCGGCCGCTTTGTGCATGAAAGATAAGGAGAGGCTTCTGTATATCGTATCGCGCCAGGAGCTTCGCGGTTACGCGCGTATCCTCGCAGGCGATAGCATCAGCCGCTTTCAAGGTATCGAGTGCACGCAGCGTGATATCAGCGAGATTGCCGATAGGAGTGGCAACAACGGAGAGGGTGCCCTGCATGGAAAGACTGTACCAGAATAAAAGGAATCTGCCCGTCTGCATGATGCAGGCGGGCAGACTGGGGCCCTTACTCGTACACGTCCTTCATGGAACGCATGTTCGGATGCTCGTTGTAGAAGTCTTCGCGATCTTGCCGAAGCTGGGCAAGTTGCCGGAAAAACGCCTTCACCCTGATACACATCCGGTGCAGAAAAGTCTTACGCTTTTTCATAGCACTCCTCCTCTCTGAAGAAAAGAATGCCCCGAAACAACAGACGTGTCAATTAGGTATGTGGCACAACGAGCCTGTCAGCGACCGTATAGACATCTCCTGCTCCCATGGTCATAACAATGTCACCCTCCTCGGACTCTTGATTGAATATCTCCTCAATCTCATCGAATGTTGCCGCCTCAGCATGTACTCCAGTCTTTCTGATGTGTTCAGCAAGTTTCTCGCTCGATGTAACCCCATCGTCTGGCTCACGTGCTGCAAAAATAGGTGCGATGAGGACTTTGTCAGCGCCTTCAAACGCGGTAGTAAACTGCTCGAACAAGTCGCGTGTCCGGCTGTAGGTATGTGGATGGAATGCTATAAGAAGCTTTCCGTGGTTTTTCTCTCGTGCCGCGAGAATCGTCTTCTGTATGGCAGTCGGGTGGTGCGCGTAATCGTCATACACGTCCGCACCGCTCTTGGTCTTCCCTTTATATTCAAATCGTCGCCACGTACCTTCGAAAGCAGCAAGCGATTCCTGTATAGCTTCCTCGGAGATATGCAGCAATGATGCTCTCGCGGCTGCAGCTGCGGCTCGCGCATTCATACGATTAAACTCTCCTGGCATACGGAGCACGGGAACCTCTTCACGAGTGTAATCAATAATCGGAGCAGCAAGTCCCCTAAGGAGCGGCGCAATATTGGGATCGTTCGGATTGGTAACAATAGCTCCCTCTTCCGGGACCTTTTCCATAAAGGAACGGAACGCGGCCTGCACGTCGGCCAGATCCTTGAAGTAGTCAGAGTGATCGAACTCTATGTTCGTCACGACGAGTATGGTCGGCGTGAGATTCAGAAAATGCCGACGGTACTCACACGACTCAACCACAAACAAATCTGACGTGCCCGCCAAATAGTTCGAATCGAACTCGCGAACAACCGAGCCCACAATCGCCGTTGGCGACGCCTCGGCATCGCGAAGAACACGTGCGAGCATTGCAGTTGTCGTTGTCTTGCCATGCGTACCGGCAACCGCGATAGTGGTCTTCCCGAGCGAAACATCGCCAAGCATCTGGAAGTATGACTTCATTGGAATGCCGCGCGCAGCGATTGCTTCCATGAACTCCGGCGCGCGCGTCTCCCATGCCGCGCTATACACAACAAGGTCTGTATCAGAATCGATATTCTCTATGTCAGCCCCTATGTGTATCGGTACGCCAAGTGCACGGATCCGGTCGAGCGTTTCCGGGCTTTCGCTATCGTTCGTACCGGAGATTGTATATCCGTCATGATGCAGGAGTTGCGCGAGCGCACTTATTCCAATCCCGCCGATACCAACGAGATGGATTTTTTGTATACCAGTAATGCGAGTCATAGACCCTTAACGATAGCAGTAAACTGGTCGCCCCGGTCATACTCGTTCGTAAACATACCAAAGGAAGCAAAGGCCGGAGAAAGGAGCACAGTATCTCCAGGCTCTGCATGATTCCTCGCATCTGTCACAGCCTCTTCAAGAGAATCAAAGACAGGTGCATCCGGAAGAAACTCCTTCACGCGGTCAGTACCAGTGCCGGCAAGCAACGACACATGCTTCGTACTCTCGCCGATAAGTTCGAGTAGATTCTTCATCTCAAGTCCTTTGTCGTGCCCGCCCATGATGAGATTGATGCGCGCACCTCCCTCTTGAGCGAGTGCGTGCAAAGCTACAATCGTTGCTTCAGGTGTCGTTGAGTTTGAGTCGTTATAGAACGAAACCCCGTCCTTGAGCGCAACGAGTTCTAATCTTCCAGGAATCCCGAGGAATGCTTCAAGCGCCTTTACGCTTATAGCGTCGTCTACCCCAAGCGCTCGAGCGGCCGCAAGCGCAATAGCCGCGTCGTAGCGATTATGCTCGCCAGGCACCAAGAGCTCGAGTCCTTCAGGAAGGACCTTCTCTCCAGCAACCACAACCTTCGATGC
>JALHML010000097.1 GCA_022844065.1 Minisyncoccota bacterium
GACGCTCTTCCGATCTAGCAATTTGTTTCTTTTCCATAGGTATGAGGATTATGAGAATACGTTTCGAACGGCCTCGATAAGACCAGCGAGAATGGCAGTTATGATCTCCCATCCGTCCTTCACGTAGTTCCAGACGAAGGTGAAATTATCTTCTCCTGTTGGCGATTGTGCTATATCGCGAATCGAAATGCCGAAATAAGACAGCGCGAGGATCAATATGATTATGAGGATGATGAATCGTACCATTGCCTCCAGTATACTAGCCTCGATGCCTTCAAAGAAGCCCGATGTGCACGTAACGGCCGCCCTTCTTCATCTGAAGAAAGTAGACCCGATGCTCTACAAGGCTGCTCTACCCCTAAAAGATCACTTCGTTCCGCGCTCAACGGCACAACGTAGATATTCTGGGCAGAAGCTGTTCTCCTCTCTTGCAGCGAGCGTAACGGGCCAGCAGCTCTCAACGAAAGCCGCCGACACTATATGGGGACGCTTAGTTGCTGCCTGCAAAGGCGAGGTTACACCCGAAGCTATCCAAAAGCTTCGTCTATTAACCATGCGTAAGGCCGGGCTCTCTGCAGCTAAATCAAAGACTCTTAAGGAATTGTCGAGGGCGGTGCTCAAGGGAGAGCTTGATCTCCCTGCACTCCGGAAGATTCCTGAAGAAGAAGCCATTCTAAAACTTTCTTCCGTGTGGGGCATTGGCCGCTGGACTGCGGAGATGTTTCTCATGTTCGCACTGGAACGTGAGGACGTGTTCTCTCCTGGAGATTTAGGGCTCAGGCGTTCTATGGAGAGTCTCTATGGATTGCCCAAAGATGTTGCCGTACAGGAGCTCGAAGTTATTGCTCTCCGGTGGTCTCCGCATCGGACGTTTGCGTCGAGGGTTCTGTGGCGTGTCCGGGACGCTTAAAGCTGGAACCCTTCTGCAACACGTGGTAGGTTCTGTCTAGATACAGGGAGAACATCAATGCCACTTTTCATCTGTGATGAGTGCAGTGGTATAGAGAACACTGCATTAGGAACATCGTTCCTGAAATCGACCGGTAAGTTCTACGGGCTCCTGGTGAAGGATCATTCGAAAGTAACGGCTCTTTGTTCCGAATGTACGCCACCAGAGCGAGCACATCGCCGGCCTCCGTTAACCTGGCACGGCGAGTTTCCGAAAGTCATCGCCACTGAGCAGATGGTTCGTGAGTGTGGACTCTGGCCGCACCCACTAACCGGAACGCACAGTGGCTTCATGCATCTTGGAAAATTTGAGCACTTACGCCCACAGCTTGAACGACAAAGGCGAAATGCTGCGCGTAGGCTTAAGCGCAAGAAATCAAGAGGAGACCCATGACCGGGTCTCCTCTTCTGCTTTGTGTTGCTGGCTGTCTGGGACGATGTTGGAACCTTTTGTCCTAGATGCTAGTTTAAAATGGTCGCTTAGGTGACAGAAAGGTAGGTTAGCCTCATGCGGAATTCGGAAGGCTTCCTCTGACTACGGGTCCTCGGTATCTGGTTTCATCCCAGTGCCGAGGACTTCTCTATTTACTGCTGGCAGACTAGGTATCGAACCTACAAATACGACATCGGATTTAAATACGCATCAAGCGGTGCAACCGGCATAATGGCACCTCCCGCAGTACATCCAGTCCCCGTTGGAAGTCCTTGCTGCCTTCTCCAGTTTCCAAGATCCATAATCTTGAAGCCAGCTGACGCGTACACGCTGAAATGGAGATGTGGACCAGTTGCGTAACCAGTCATACCGGAATTCCCGATAACCTGACCAGTCGTAACGCTCTGGCCCGCTGACACTGAAATCGAAGAGAGATGCGAATAGGAGGTTGTGAGGCCATTCGCGTGCTTTATTGCTACCCACTTTCCAAAGGAGTAGCAGCCGGGGACCGAGTCCGTGTTCCCTGTACCTGCAACGGTTCCGGAGAGTGCGGCAAGGACCGGTGTACCAACCGGCATACCGATATCAATGGCATTGTGTCCAGAGCCGTTATAAATCTGCGAGTTTGCGGTTGCGAACGCCGTGTTCCCGAAATACTGCGTTATACAGCGTGAGTTCCCGAGTGCGCCAGCCTTCCCTGCGCAACTCTGTGCAAACGTTGAGGAGTACGGCCAGGCGAGTACACCGGTCTGGGACGCCGGTGCCGCTCCCTGTCCCACAGACGCGAGACTGTTCTCAAGGCTTGAGAGTGCTTGTTCAAAGATCCTTCGCTCTGCCTGCTTCTTTGCTATGAGATTCTGGTACGCACTTTCCTGATTCTTTGTTTGTGCGAGGAGTCTATCCTTCTCGCTCTTGGCAATGTCCAAGGAACGCTTCTGTGTTGAAAGGTCAGTAGCGAGCGAGGTAAGTTCATTTTTCTTTGCGTCAACGTCCTGCTTCTGGTTTGAAAGTTCGTCTTTCGCTTTTGCAAGATTTGCAAGATTCGCACGAAGTGCAGAATTGAGTGAGGTAGCGTCATCAACCGCTGTCCACGCTTCAGTTAAGTTGCCTGCAGCAAACACTTGTTCAACGAGTGAGACGTCAGCAGCCTCTGCCATATTGCGAATGGACTGCTCTATGGTGCGTTTGTCGAGCGCTATGAGCTGCTCGGTGTCTTGAATATTGTAGGAAAGTTCCTCGAGCTTTAGGTTCGTTGAAGAAATCCTGTTCTGCGTTAGATCGATTTGGGAGGTTGTCTGCCGCCTGGTTATATCAATTGATCTAATTGCCGTTTGAAGCGTCTGAGATTGTCCGTTCAGGATTGTGCGCTGTCGCTCTGCTTCAGCGATTTCTTTCTCAAGATCTTTA
>JALHML010000098.1 GCA_022844065.1 Minisyncoccota bacterium
GGCCACGGCCCATTTTGCGCACCTCCACCCCGTGCTGGGTGAAGAGCTCGACCAGGTCGACACGGGCTTTAAGTTCTTCAATTTCTTGGCGATTCAGGGTCAGGGTCACGATGGAAGCCTCCTCAATTTGTCCAACTGGTCCAGGATGCTGGCCAACTCCTGACGATTGTCCGCCAGGTGCTCGGCGTGCTTTCGGAGGCGGTCGGACGTCGCCACCAGGTCCTTGAGGATCTCGATGGGGATCGGTTTGTAGTGCGACAGGGCGTAGGCTTGACGGCGCAACTCTTCGGCGGCTTCGACCAGCGACAAATCGATCACGGGCGTTCCCAGAGTTCGGCCAGTTGCGCCAGACGCGACCGCAGACGTTCCAGACTCGCGAAGTGCCCGGTGAAGTAAGCTGCCAGGCCTCTTAACGAGTCCGTGGTCTCGGCCGGAACACCTTGAGCGGTGAGAGAACGACAATGAAGTTCAATGCGATCCACGGCTTCTTGGAGACTGTGATAAGGGCCTCGCCCCTGGCTGGGCAGCTCTTTGGAATCGCCGGGTCGTTGCATTTGGTTCTCCTGACCTGATCCGAAAATAATACGCGAAATATTTATATTACAACTAAATACCATACAGCAAGCCATATTGCAAGTATGTATGGTCAGGCAATGTTGCGCTACTCGCCCAGGTCCGGTAAAATCAGCCCATGCTAGGCGAACGAATCCGCAAGTTACGACGTGAGCGCAATTGGACCCAGAAGCAACTGGGACAGATGGCGGGCATCGATCAGAACAACATCAGTCAGTATGAGTCGGGCAAAATTACACCTACTCGCCGGACCGTCGACCGCTTGGCCGAAATCTTTGCTATTAGCCCCGAGGAGTTAATCGCTGAGGCACCCGCCGAGCCGGTGCTCGCCATCGAAGACCCTGAATTGCTTGGGATTTTCCGCGAGATGAGCAAGTTGACGGAGTCAGACAGGAGTCGTCTGAAGTGGATGCTCAACCTGGCGATTCGGCAATTGCGCATCCAAGATGTAATGCAAGCTTCGTAGTAGGACCTGGGCTGTGAAAAACTATGCGTTACCGGCATAAGCCAAGCCAGGTGCCAGTAGGTTCGGAAGTCACCAAGATTGGCCTGAACGAAGTCTGGATTAAAGCGATGCTGGAGGGAACTGCTCCAACGGACCATTGTTGGCAAGCGTCGCGTCGATACACAGGCGTAGTCATTGAGGGGGTTCCGATGGAGGTGTCCTTTGTGGTCGAGGTCGGTAGCACCGATATCAAGGCAGCGGAGCCCATACCTAAGCCGACAAATCCGAGTTCTCTGCTGGAGGCAGTCTTCTATGGGATGAGCACCCCTCAAACGGGGTTGCCTTATCGGCCAAAGAAAGTGCTCTTCGATGACCTCAGGGCCGTAGAACTTTTTCGCCCTTGTCTGGCCACTGTGGGCGTGGAAGTTGGTTATCAAGGCCTGTTGGAGGACTTAGAAACGGCCTGGAAGCGGATGAAATTCCTGAACCGGGATCACGCGAACCCCAACTGAGCCGTGAACTCAACGGTTTCAACAAAGAGAACTGATTGACCGCAAAACAGCGCATCATCAGTATAACTGGCTGACGGGTTTGCACCTGATGGCGATTTCATTCCACCTGAACGGGCTCTTGCTATTGCGGCTGCTTTCAAGCTAACCTGAGTTCGCGATTTTTTCAGGTCGAGCACCTGAAAAGCCGAACGCCCCAGGTTCGAGGCCTGAGGCGTTCGTGTCTCACCCTGCTCAAGAAAGGAGGTGAGACGTATGGAGCCTCTACTCTTCGCAGTAGTTGTGTTAGTTCTAGCCATCTTCGCCAGCGTATTGCTGAAGAAGTAACCTGAACTAACGGGGCGGTCAGGTCACGCAAGGACTTGGCCGCCTTCTCCTTTTCTAGGGTAGCACATCCATC
Source organism: Minisyncoccota bacterium (assembly GCA_022844065.1). Taxonomy (GTDB): domain Bacteria; phylum Patescibacteriota; class Minisyncoccia; order Phycocordibacterales; family Phycocordibacteraceae; genus C7867-001. Next base: position 1,928 of record JALHML010000098.1, read on the forward strand.
AAAACCTGCCAACCCACCGCTTCTGGCGAAGCCTTCTTGAGTTCGCGGTTTGGCCGCCCAACTGCGAACCACGCCAGGCCACCGCGCCAAACCGGGAACAATCGCCCCGCCGGGGGCGACAATACCGGCTAGCTCTCGGCCAGGCGCTCCATGCCCGCCGCCAGCTGGGCCGGCGTGGTGTGGGTGTAGAGTTGAGTCGAACGAAAGCTCTTGTGGCCAAATACCGCGCTCACTGTGGGGATACTGGCGCAGTCGGCCAGACGCGAAGCCGCGGTGTGCCGGAAAGTGTGAGGAGAGCAACGAACATCCAGGTCTGCCCGCTCTCGATAGCGCTGGATAAGATCTCGCAGCGAACGGGTTGGCAACCGAGCGTGGCGGCGGGTAACCAACAATGGCGACTCCTGCGCCACCGCAAAACCCCGACTGCGATTAAAGTGCACCAGGTCGACGACGGCCTGGCGGGCGATGCGGTTGAGCGGAACCTGGCGATGGCGACCACCCTTGCCGACCACCTCCACCCACTGGCGAGGAAGACCGTCCCGAGTCAACACGTGACCGACGTCCAGACCACAAAGCTCACAAGAACGCAGGCCAGTATGAAGAGCGAGAGTGATAAGCGCCCGATCCCGCAGACCAAATGGCTCACCAGGGCGGATAGCGGAGAGCAACTGCTGCTCCTGAGACGAAAGCAAAATACGCATGGTGTAACTCCTTACGAAAAATGACGACGAACGTAGGTCCCGCCCATCGCACCCTCTCTCAAAGCAGCTCGGTCAAGGGCGAGTGCCGCGCAGCGGCAATCGGCGAGCGCAGCGAGCGAACCCTTGACCGGGCTGCTA
>JALHML010000099.1 GCA_022844065.1 Minisyncoccota bacterium
AGTGCCATAAAGCCCCGCCCCCGACTGCAGGGCCACCACTCGGCAGCCCCCACCGCAAATCGGACGCGCTATGCATCCATCACAGCCCACAACTTTGCTGGAATGCAGTTGGACATACTCATCTCGAGGGTGCGCCAGCGACTGTCCCTCGACATGGCCAAGCCAGTGTTTCTTGCGATAAAGAAATCGGTGGCAGGGCATCACGTTGCCGTCAGGGTCTACACCCAGCAAGCTATCCCCAACCGGACATGGCCGTTTCGGTCGCAAGTCCTGGCCTTGACTGAGATGCCAATCCCTCAGCGAAGACCAGGTCAGGCTGAGCGGTGGCGGCTTCCCCTGGCGAGTTTCTCCGATAAACCAGTCCGCCAGCTCCTGAAAGCGCTCTTCGACCAGCTCTTCTTTCCCTCGCCAGTCCGCCTCCACGACCGGGGCCATCACAATCCAGGGCGCCCCAAGCTCCAGTGCAAAGCGAATACTCTTAACCAGTTCCAGAGAGTCTGGATGAAAGGTCAGGCGCACCGTTACACTGGGGGACCACTCGATCAACTTCGGCAAATTCTTGCAAACCACGTCGTGCGAGGCCCGACCCGATACAAAGGGCCTGGCCGCACTGGCCGCCGCATCACCGTCCAGACTCACCAGCAAGGGCATTTGTGCATCCCGCACCATCCGCTCCACGCGGGGACCGGCAATTGTCCCGTTCGTGGTGGCACTGAAGCTCAGTTCTTTGTCATGTTGGCCACGCTGTCGCTGCCAAGACTTCCAAAGCTCCTCCATCCGCTCCACCTTCAAGAAGGGCTCTCCGCCGAAGAAGTTCATCTTGATGCTCGGCGCCGACCCCGAGATGTCCGAGCGAAGGAAAAAGTCCATCACTTTCTGCGCCGTTTCTGCACTCATATGACGGGGTTTCTTGTCCACAAAGCAGTAGCTGCAGCGAAGATTGCACTCTTCGGTGAGATAGACCACCAGGTCGGTTACCGGAGTATGCCGGTCGGCCTTCACGGGCAAAGACATAAGCATCGCTAGACCCTCCTTTCAGGGCTGATTTTTTGGGTTTCTTAGACTGCTGATTTCACAGCCTGGATAGCCATCCAGGCGTAGAAAGAACGCTGTATTGGCAGGCCACCCAAGGCCGCCAGGATTTGTTGTGTCGTTAGCTCCGAGACTCGAGCCAGCGGATGTCCCACCAACCACTCCTCCAGGTAAGCCCCGCAGGCAATGGCCGGCACGCAACGCGGACAGTAGAAGGCCAACTCTCTTACAAAGTCGTCCTCGACCTCAAGCTCCACTTCGAAGAAGTGACCTTGCCGCCGCTCCCCCGCCGCCCCCCGATGAGTCGCTGTCTCCAGGTGTCCAAAGCAGCGAGCTTTCTCGAAGTAGCGGCGGGTTTGCAGTGAGAACATTCTTGCTCCCCTTTACTCCAGCTTCGCTTCTAGCTCTGGTAGCAAGGCCATTAGTTGCTCAAACCTCACCACTATAGCCTTCATCTCCGCCAGCACCATCGCCGGTTCAAGAACTTCCGGCTCTTCCGGATCCGGCGCCTCTTCTTCCGGTTCCTTGGGGATCACGGCGTAGCCGCCAGCCCTTACGATCTCTTCAACCAGTGGGTCCGCCGTGGGTGCTGGAACCCCCACAGTGAACTTGTGCTGCTCAAGGGCGACCTGGAATTGCTGAACCGCTTCTTCAAGGTCAAATCCCAAGCTTTCAATGATTTCTTCGTTGACGTTAAGCATGATTACACTCCCGCAAAAATGATGTAGTTAAGAATTTTCGTCGGCTGAACGCTACGGTGGGCCTGACCACTGCCAGCATTGCCGGTGTTCACGTTTGAAGTGCCGTACCAAATTGATACAGGACCTCCAGTGTAGACAGTTGCAAAACTGTTGTATCGCGTATAGGTGTGATTGTGATTTGGCATCTCACCTGAACTTAGAGTATGACGGTCCACGCCACCACTTGCTCCAAGGGTGGTTCCACTAATCCCCGGGTTGCCAGTCCCTGAGTTCGTAATTCTCCCAGCCGTACTACCGCCCATATTGTCCTTACCAGCCACAACTCGTCCTCGTAGGTCAGGCAATCTAAAAGTAGTGCTGCCATCCCCCGATCCAAAAGTTATACTCAACGCGGCAAAGAGCTGCGCATAAGTCGTTCGACTAACGTTCTGGCCGTAGCAAAGTAACCACCCACTGGGGGCACTTGTGCCAGCAAAAGGTATGACGCTTCCAACGGGCATCAAACGAATGTCCGTCAATAGAACCTTTTCATCCAACTGGTCCTGAATCGAACTCGTCACTCCCTCCAGATAGCCAAATTCGGCATTCGAGACATCGCCCGACCCGATCTTGGCCGCATCAATGCCACTGGGCATTTCGGAAGCCGCCAACGCGCCCACCGAGACCGCACCACCAGAGCTACTTTGCTTGAGCACCTGGCCGGTGCCGCCCGTCGCCGACAGGTCAGCATTGGTTCCACCCCGAGCCAGGGCAATCTGGCCACTGTTGATATCGGAGGCCGCATGGTTGTGACTGCTGGCGGCCTTGCCGTCCAGTTGCGTCTGAAGGGAGCTTGTGACTCCATCCAGGTAGCCGAACTCTGCGTTCGAGACATCTCCTGAACCAATTTTGGCCGCATCAATCCCACTGGGCATCTCGGAAGCCGCCAGGGCGCCCACCGATACCGCTCCACCGGAGCTACTCTGCTTGAGCACCTGCCCGGTGCCGCCCGTCGCGGACAGGTCAGCATTGGTTCCGCCGCGAGCCAGGGC
>JALHML010000100.1 GCA_022844065.1 Minisyncoccota bacterium
AACCCTAAGCAGCGAGGCATCCTTGGCGAGTACTATTTGGAGACCGTTCTTAAGAATGTATTGCCGCCTGGCATGTTCAAGATGCAGCACATGTTCGAGAACGGAGAGGTTGTCGACGCTGCGGTGTATATCAACGACAAGATTGTACCGATTGACTCAAAGTTCTCCTTGGACAACTACAATCGTTACATTCATGCAGAGGGCGCAGAGCGCATAGCGCTTGAGAAGGCGTTCGTGAACGATCTCAAGCTTAGAATTTCTGAGACTGCTAAGTACATTCGTCCGGAAGAGGGAACGATGGACTTCGCGTTCATGTTCATTCCATCGGAAGGTATCTACTACGACCTCCTCACAAACCAAGTAGGTGCGGGAGAGGACGAGAATCTCATTCAACGTGCGGCTGGGAAGTTCAAGGTGATTATCGTCTCGCCAACATCCTTCCTCGCCTATCTCCAGACCGTTATGCAGGGCCTGAAGGCCCTCCAGATAGAGAAGCGTGCCGAAGAGATTCAGAAGCGCGTGGGTGAGCTTGGGAAGCATCTGGGGGCCTATGAGACCTACTATCAGAAGCTTGGGACTGCGCTTGGGACTGCCGTATCGCACTACAACAGCGGGTACAAGGAGCTCGGGAAGGTAGAAAAGGATGTCTATCGGATAACCGAGGAAAAGATTGGGCTTGAGGTGGAGCTGCTTGATAAGCCTGGAAATAGGGAGGAATAGCCCCGCTATTGCTTTCTAGGGCCTATTTCGGTACTATACGGGAACTATGGAACTCGCAGTAATCAAGACCGGCGGCAAGCAGTATGTCGTCTCCCCAGGTGCTCTCGTAACTATCGAGAAGCTTGGCCGTGGCGCCGCTACGCAGGATATTAAGAAAGGGGACACCATCACGTTTGATGAGGTTCTCATGACCGATAACGGCACTCTTTCGCTCGGCACGCCAACACTTGCTGGAAAGACGGTTACCGGCACCGTGTACTCGGTAGGACGCGCCAAGAAGATTGAGGTGGTTAAGTACAAGGCTAAGAGCCGCTATCTAAAGCGCCGCGGACATCGCCAGCCAGAGATTAGGGTCAAGATCGACTCAATCGCGTAACAAGAAGCCGCCTGAGAGGGCGGTTCTTGCGTTACGAGCACGCTGTGGCAGTATGGCTGTTGGCATTGTTCTAGAGCAGGGAGGAATAGAGATGACACAACAAACGGTGCCTGACACCGAGCCCACGAGGTTGCTTGTGGTGGGAAATGCGGACTGCACCAATTCGCTCTGTGCTGAGCGAGACTGGAATGGTCCGCCGCTTACTGAGGACAGCAGGATTGAAATCCCGGGTCTCGGACGGATACAGGAGGTTTGGCGCTACCATCGCAACACAGCGCACTTCCTGATCGAACGTACGGAGGTTGAAGACCTCCTTGCGGCAAAATGCGGCTGGAGAATCCACACCGCTGAGGGTGCACCGGCTTCTTCGGTCGCCCAATAGGCAAGAGGGCCCTCGAACAGAACGTTCGCGGGCCTTTTCCTTATGTCTCCTTTCTGTTCTGAAGTGCTGCTGAGAGGGTGGTGGAGTCTGCGTACTCAAGCTCACTGCCGGTTGAAAGGCCACGCCCGAGCTCTGAAATGAGTATTGATCCACGCAGAGGTCCAAGAATCTCGCGCACACGATCTGCCGTGTGTTCTCCCTCGCTTGTCGCGGAAAGCGCGAGCACAATCTCAGACAAACCTGAACTCGCTCTTGCTTCAACCACTCGTATTAAATCGAGCTCTCGAATTACACCTTTGCCGGAAAGCGTTAGTACACCGCCAAGCACAAAGTATCGTCCTCGATAGGTTCCCGTGCGCTCAACCGCAACAAGGTCTTGATCCTTCTCGACAATCATAAGAATCGCATCCTGCCGGTTCTGGTCTGCACAGTAGTTGCAGAGGGACTCGCTCGTTACGGGAGCAAAGCGCATGCACATAGCGCACTGCTGTACATCGTTTCCGAGGTTTGTGATGAGGTCAGCGAGGCGATTACGGTCGCTCTGCGAAACGGCAAGCAAGTGATATACGAAACGCCTCGCTTGTCGAGGGCCTATTCCCGGAAAGCGATTGAATGCAGATGAGAGGTCTTCGATACGATCGCGCATAGCTAGAATTCGTCAGCGAGCTCGCCATATCCCGTCTTATCCATCGGCATGAAGCTAGTGCGCTTCTCGTCGAAGTACAGTTCAACCTTCCCGGTAGGGCCATTGCGATGCTTCTCAATGAGAATCTGCGCGATGTTTGGACGGTCGCTCTCCTTGTTTATCTTATCCTCACGATGGATGAACATAACAACGTCTGCGTCCTGCTCAATCGAACCCGAGTCTCGAAGGTCTGAGAGACGAGGAGTACCGCCGCGCTGCTCAACCGCACGAGATAACTGCGAGAGTGCGATAACAGGTACCTCAATCTCACGAGCGAGCTGCTTCAAAGAGCGTGAGATCTCCGTAACTTGTTGCACCATGGAATCAGAGGCCTTGGTGTTGGTTGGTGCCATGAGCTGGAGGTAGTCGACAATAATGAGCCCGATACCACGCTCACGCTTTAAGCGCCTCGCAACCGCACGCATGGAAAGGATGTTCTGTGCTGGCTTGTCGTCGATATAGATAGGTGCCTTTGAAAGACTCTCGAGCGCATCACGAATCTTGCTGAAGTCTTCTTCGGCGTGTATGGCACCGGTGCGCATCTTCCAGGAGTCGATGAAGGACTCCGCTGAAAGCATACGATCAACGAG
>JALHML010000101.1 GCA_022844065.1 Minisyncoccota bacterium
GACCGGCGGTCTTTTCGAGCACGGCCATGCGGAACGACGCGTCGTTCTTGCGGCCAATGCGCTGGAATCGGATCATCAACATATGTAGCGGGAAGCGTACCAGATAGCGAGTAAAGGGTCAAACGAGGGCGTAAAAAGAGCGCGCCCGGCATTAGCCAGGCGCATACGCGAAGGAGCGAAGACCGAGTGAAGGGTGGCGGACCCGGGGCTGAGAGGCCCGCCACCCTCGAACGCAAACGCGTCCCTACTCGTGCGTCCGTAACGAGCAGCATAGTAAGCGTATCACGAGAATAGGAACAAAAAGAGCGCCTCGGCATTAGGGACCGGGGCGCTTGGGAGCGACGTTGGCCCGCGGGGGTTGGCGGGTGTGATGGCGCGCTCCAAGTTTCTCTCGCGTATCGACTGGAAGGAGTCGACCTATTTATCATAGCAAATACAGGTTCATCTGCTACAGTCTAGAGAACATGCAACCAAAGAAAGATATTGAGTACGAAGGCGTAATAACCATCATTAAGACCGGAAAAGGATTCTTCACGTTCGACCCAAATGAGGAGGATATGTTCATCGCAGGTGAGAACCTGGGAGGCGCCTTCCCTGGCGACACCGTAAAAGTGCAGTTCATCGGGAACGACACGGACAAACGCACCGGAAAGGCTCGGCCTGCCGGCAAAGTAGTAGAGGTGGTAGAGCGCTCGCGCGAGACCTTCGTCGGAAAGCTCGTCGAGAACAAGGAGGAGAATCTCACCATGATGATTCCGGACTGGAAGAAGATGTACGTCCCGTTTGTGGTTAAGGGTGAAAGTCTTCCGATAGGACACAAGGTAGTCATTCGCTTCAAAGGATGGAATCAGCATCAGCCGTACCCGTGGGGAGAGCTCGAGGAGATCATCGGCCCCGCTGGCGAGCACGAGACTGAAATGCGCGCCTTAGCTCTTTCGCAAGGCTTCCGTTCTGACTTCCCTCCTGGCGTACAGACCGAAGCGAAATACCTCGAAGAGCACGGCCGCCAAATGCTCAAGGATGGTGCAGACCAAGGCGTTGCAGCAGGAACTCGTAAGGACTTCCGCCAAACAACCACCTTCACCATCGACCCGTTTGATGCGAAGGACTTCGACGACGCACTCTCCGTTAAGAAACTCGACAACGGCAACTATGAGATCGGTGTGCACATCGCAGACGTTTCTCACTTTGTCGTTCCTGGAACACAAATTGATAACGAGGCGAGGAAGCGCGCTACTTCGGTATATCTCGTGGATCGCACCATCCCGATGCTTCCGCACATCCTCTCAACCGATCTCTGTTCCCTGAACCCGAACGAAGACCGTCTCTCCATGTCCGCGGTATTCGAACTCAACCAGGAGGCCAACATTGTTAGCCGCTGGTTTGGTCCTACCGTTATCCACTCAGACAAACGCTTCACGTACGAGGAGGCTCAGGAGGTCCTCAACAAGCAAGACGGCATCATGCTTGAGGAACTCAACACTCTCAAGATGCTTGCCGACAAGATTCGTGCACGCCGTGTCGCTAAGGGCGCAATTGCGTTTGATACCCCTGAAGTGAAGGTGCTGCTTGATGAGAATGGAAAGCCGGTCGACATCGTCGCCAAGGAGCGCATCGACACCATGCTCGTTATTGAGGACTTCATGCTTCTTGCGAACGAGGCAGTTGCTGAATACTTGAGCGAGCAGGTGAAGAAGGCTAAGGGCAGCAGCATCTATCGTGTCCATGAGTCACCGGACGCTGATCGCATCGAGAATCTCTCCCAGTTCCTCAAGGTTATGGGGTACGAGCTTCCGGTCCTTGCCGGAAAAGTGAAAGGACAGGATATCAACGCGCTTCTTGAGAAGGTTGTAGGAAAGCCAGAGGAATACCTCATTAAGGTTGCTGCGCTTCGCTCGATGGCGAAAGCCGTCTACACCACAAAGAACGCAGGGCACTTCGGCCTCGCATTCCAGTTCTATACCCACTTCACATCCCCTATCCGCCGGTACCCAGACCTTCTAATTCATCGCCTCGTGAAGCACTTCACGGTGAATGGGGAGTTTTCGAACGCCGAGAAGGCGGAGCTTGATCAGCTCGCCGTGCACTCGAGCGAGCGCGAAGCAGCGGCAACGGAAGCGGAACGTGATTCCATCAAAATGAAGCAGGTGGAATACATGATGGAGCACATTGGCGAAGAGTTCGATGCGGTTATCTCAGGAGTCTCCGATCGTGGTCTCTATGTTGAACTCAAGTTGAGCAGGGCAGAAGGCATGATTCGCGTGCGCGATATCGGCGACGATTACTTCGTCTATGATGAAAAGCGGTACCGCCTCGTTGGCGAAAAGTCTAAGACTGAATACGCACTCGGTGACCCAATCCGTGTGAAGCTCATAGACGCGAGACTTGCGGAACGGGAACTCGATTTCCAAATCATAAAGGCATAAACGAAAGGGCGCCCGGTTGGGCGCCCTTTTAAAATCTGCAGCGTTAGTACGCGAACGCTGGATCGTACGTTGACCGGATCACCCCCGCCATTGTTGTGGGGCCGTACTCTTCGAGAAGGTTCATGATGAGTCCGTAGTCTCTGTGCTCACCAAACTGTCTATTGATCAGTAGTCTAATTCTCTGATCTTCGGGCATCACCTTCTCTTCACGCTTCTTCTGTAGATAGTCTGCGTCTATAACCCTACCCATTGTCTCCTC
>JALHML010000102.1 GCA_022844065.1 Minisyncoccota bacterium
CGACATGTACCTCCAATGGGACAGTCCTCTATACACACTGCCTCGACAGGATACTTGGTCTGCCTGAAGAGTGGTGTTGGAAACGATGCAACCAGGCGAGGTATGCGGAACGGTCTGGCAGGATCCGGTGACCATAGAGGAAGATCTTCCAAAACTCTACATTAGTTACCCGACGCACGTTAATCATCAAGATGTATTGGTGCGTCGGGGTCTCCTAAGAAAGTTCGTGATGCCGTGCGTAATGCATATCTTCACACAGCATACGGCTATAAATCCTTCCTGCCGACAATGTCGCGTCTCCTCCTCACACTCGTGTCGTACCTCCATACAGCATGGCAAGATACCTAAGCGGCAAGTGTTTTCTATTTGCCCATAAAGTCTGGAGGCTCCGTACTCGATGTGGGGTGCAGCAACGGAAGCTCCTTGCGCTCACTCGAACGCAGAGGATGGAGTGGTATCGGAATTGATTTCGACGCAATCGCGATACAGATTGCACGTGAGAGAGGGATAGAAGCGTATGTAGGTGATCTAATATCTTAGAGGTTCTCAGATGAATCATTCGATGCAATCATCATGAACCATGTTATCGAGCACGTCCCCCCTCCAACAGAATTACTACGCGAATGTCGACGAATACTGAAAAATGGTGTCCTGGTTGCTATAACTCCGAATGCAGCCTCCCGCGGACACCGCAGATACGGGAAGGACTGGCGCGGCTTTGAACCTGACCACCTACAAATCTTCACCGTAGAAGCTTTGATCACACTCGCTACCGGTGCCGGCTTCGATTGGGTGTGCGCATTCTCTTCGTGTCAGGGTGTCGAATACCTGCTCGATGCATCTGAGGGTTTAGCCCGCTATAACAAACCAGAGCTTCTGGTGCGTCCAGGATTCTATCCATGGTTCAAGAAACACGTTCGATGGTTTACGCTCTGATGGATTTATGTACTGCACCCTGGGCATGACGAAGTTGGGGTGGTCTCTTGTAGAAAACAAAAGCTTTAGGACACAAGACGGGGCTGTGCACCAAGGAAAGCTCGTGTTTTTTTCGCTATATAGGCGAAGAAGAAAAAGACTCTCTTCCATAAGGGCAGTCTCGAATTTCTAGATAGACTCCAGAGGTAGCGCAGATTCTCACGTATTGCCCGGACCTCTCGCTCAATCTCTTCCTCTCGTGTGAATGTACGCACTCCCACTTCATTTGATCCGTGCTGCCGGTACGTCTGTAAGATTTCGTTTATGAACGTACCACGCGCCGGATTAATCGCGAGTTGTATCCAAGAATCGTGCGCCGGCGCGTATGGATCTGCTGGCATGACACTCTTCACGAGTGCAGCCCGATAAGATGTTTGCGCACCTCCAATACAGCTTCCCCACGCATTCTCAAGCATGGTCTTGTGTCGATAGTAATCAGGTAAGGTATCTTCAAGATGACCTATCTCGTTCCCGACTGCATCTGTGATGACGAGACGATTATAGACCCAAGATACTGAAGGATCGCGATACCTCTCGACGTGAGCTGCAACCTTCTCTGGATACCAGGTATCGTCCTGGTCACAAAGAAAGATAATCTCTCCCTTACAAAGCGCAATTGCATTCTCAGTGTTTTTTACGTAGCCTCGTTCCAAAGGGCTCCGCGACCACGAAACACGATTATCCTTGCTGGCATACTCGTCTAAGATTGCAATGGTATTCTCATCGCTTCCGTCATCGCTTATAACGAGTTCAAAGTCAGGATAGGTTTGTGCGAGAATTGAGTCAATTTGCTCACGAATGAGCTCCGCACCGTTATAGGTGGTAAGCGCTATGGAAACGAAGGGCCGATAATCCTTATCTAACGTTGAATCAGCCTTTCTCTGAAGCTTTTGAAGGACAGGCATAATCCCAAGACGTCGCAGCATCTTGCGCACTGTGGCAAACGGTACCCACGACTCTGCCCAGTGGTGCCGAGCGTACGCGTCTTTAAGCGCGTCCGGTTTACATACCTCCTGCGCGTCACATGGGTGAAAATACTTTGAACTATACACCTCAACGTCAGGATGGGCGGCGCTTGAGAGCGCGTGCTCAAGTACCCGTGGCGAGGTGTTCCTGATAGAAAATTCTCTGTCCTCGTCATAGAACGAGAGTGCACGAGTAATAAGCGGGTGGTGCGGTACTGCACCGATAATACTGCTCTCTATGTCTCCGCCCTTGGAACGACCTACGAATGCTCCATTCTGAAGCAAGTCATCAAGCGGCTTCAGGAGCTCCATGTCCGTATCGAGATAGATCCCCCCTTCGCGCTCAAGCGCCCAGAATCGAATGTAGTCGGACACAAACGCCCACTTCTTCTGGCGATACATCTCCTGTACATAGGGATGATTCATCGGAGAATTCTCCTCGTGCCAGAAACGGATTGCATAGTCTGGCGCATGTCGTTTCCAACTCTCAATACACTTCCTAACGAGCGCCGGCATTGGCTTCCCGCCCACCCATACGTAATGGAGTATCTTCGGTATTCTGCTTGACTCCATATTTTCCATATTACTAGACAGTGCTAATGTAGACTTCATTCGTCTATGAAAGCTCCGAAAGCACCCTTATAACCGGCCACCTCCCATCCCCCTCTCCTCCATCCCGCCGCATCTCGAACAACCCCAAGGACGGACACCGTGCCCCAAGTATCTCAAGCTCCACCGGA
>JALHML010000103.1:0-1364 GCA_022844065.1 Minisyncoccota bacterium
CAAAACCCATGCCGGTTTCGGATAGGTCTTCTCTTTCTTTTCTGCGTTTGTTTTAGCTTTCCCCACCTTTTTTGTATTCATAGATGACTATCTATTGGTATACTAAAAATCCAATAGATGACTATCAATGTAACATGCTGCGCTTATGAAAAAAGGAACATCGTCTCGTTCTGAGGAAAAGAAAGGGTTTTCACAAATAATCAAAAGAAACGGCGCTCATGTTCCTTTCAAACGAGAGAAGATAGTTGCAGCTCTTACGAAAGCCGGAAATGCTACAAACGAATACAGCGCAACTGAAGCAGAACATCTTACAGATTCTGTTATTGCGCGAGCAGGAACACTTTCTTGCGAGTTTCCATCGGTTGAAGAGATACAAGATATTGCCGAGCAGGTTCTGATGGAAGCGTCACATCACCAGACTGCAAAGGCATACATTGTGTACCGCAAGCAGCACGCTGACATGCGGGCTCTTGCCGCAGCCGCTTCAGTTGATCTCGTCGATGGGTATCTGGACCGACTTGATTGGCAGGTGAAGGAAAACAGCAACATGGACTACTCCCTCCAGGGGCTGAACAATTACATCTTTTCTGAAGTGAGTAAGACGTACTGGCTCACTAAAGTGTACCCACAGGAAGTAAAGACTGCGCACGAGTCAGGAGATTTACACCTACACGATCTCGGTACCCTCTCGGTATATTGCGTCGGGTGGGATCTTATGGACCTTCTATTAACCGGATTCCGCGGCGTTCCCGGAAAAATAGAATCCGCAGCTCCAAAACATTTCCGTGCTGCCTTGGGGCAGGTAGTGAATTTCATGTATACGCTACAGGGCGAAGCCGCAGGCGCAATCGCATTCTCAAACTTTGACACCCTGCTTGCCCCCTTTATTCGATACGACAAGTTGTCGTACGAGGAAGTGAAGCAAGCGATGCAAGAATTTGTCTTCAACATGAATGTGCCTACGCGTGTTGGCTTTCAGACCCCATTCTCAAATATCACACTCGACCTCTCGCCATCTCCGAACTTCAAGGATTCTCCTGTCATACGAGGCGGACAGCCGCAAGATGAAACGTATGGGGAGTTCCAAGAAGAAATGGACACCATGAATCGCGCGTTCTTTGAAATTATGGCTGAAGGAGACGCTGCGGGTCGTGTATTCACCTTCCCTATTCCTACCGTGAACGTAACCAAGGACTTCGACTGGGATAATCAAAATCTGAACGGGCTTTGGGAAATAACCGCGAAATATGGCATTCCGTACTTCAGTAACTTCGTGAACTCCGACATGAAGCCTGAAGATACACGGAGTATGTGCTGTCGCTTGCGTCTGGATCTTGAGGAGCTTGATCGCAGAGGGGGCGGAC
>JALHML010000103.1:1374-2672 GCA_022844065.1 Minisyncoccota bacterium
GTTGGTGTCGTAACTATTAACCTTCCGCGTCTGGGGTATATAGCAAAAAGTGCTGAGGAGTTCCAAACACTTCTTGCTCATCAGATGGACATTGCCAAGCAGAGCCTTGAGATAAAGCGAAAGGCACTTGAGCAACTTACACGTGCAAACCTCTATCCGTATACAAAGTTCTATCTCCGCAACATCGCTGAGATGCACGGCGAATACTGGAAGAATCACTTCTCCACCATTGGCCTTGTTGGAATGAATGAGGCTGCAAAGAATCTTTTGGGAGAAGACATCGGGACCGAAGCAGGGCATGCCTTTGCCGAGGAAACTCTCCTCTTCATGCGCGAGCGACTTGTTGAACATCAAAAAGACACCGGAAATCTCTACAACCTTGAGGCCACTCCTGCAGAAGGAACCGCATATCGTCTTGCACTGAAAGATAAGAAGCAGTACCCAGATATCATTGTTGCGAACGAGACGGAGTATGCAAAGGGTGCAGAGCCCTTCTATACAAACTCTTCGCATCTTCCCGTTAATTACACGGATGACATCATTGAAACTCTACAGCTTCAAGATTCGCTTCAAACCAAGTACACCGGCGGGACAGTTATTCATGTGTTTCTTGGTGAGCGCATTCATGATGCGCGAGCAGTTCCTCAGCTAGTGCGCAAGATTTGCGAGCAGTTCAAACTCCCGTACTTCACACTCACCCCAACGTTTAGCGTATGTCCGTCACATGGCTACGTATCAGGCGAACATCCGCTGTGCCCTACCTGTAAAAGTGAGTGTGAGGTATATTCGCGCATCGTCGGATACCTCCGCCCTGTGTCGCAATGGAACGCAGGTAAGCAGTCAGAGTTCTCAGTCAGAGAAACCTACACGACCGAACCTTCTGTTGTTCCAACGCTCGTATGATCTTCGGGGGCTTCGAGAAGTGCACGCTCGTGGACTACCCGGGCAAGGTGGCTTGCATGGTGTATACCATTGGGTGCAACTTCCGTTGCCCCTACTGCCACAACCCAGAACTGGTCGATGAAACAGTCGAAACGACCTACAGCGAGGCTGTCATTCTTGATTTCCTTGATACCAGGAAAGGCCTACTCGATGGTGTAGTTATCACCGGCGGAGAACCAACGATGCACGAGGAATTGCTCGCGTTCGCTCGCCGCGTGAAAGAAAAAGGGTTCCTGGTAAAACTCGACACGAACGGCACGAATCCGGAAATGCTTCGTCGAGCTATAGACGAGGGCTGGGTCGACTACGTCGCAATGGATATGAAGTCACCGCTTGAAACCTACAGTCAGACGGTT
>JALHML010000104.1 GCA_022844065.1 Minisyncoccota bacterium
CGAATGAGCGAAAGGTTGCGAAATCCCAGATGTAATAGGGTGGTGTCCTTTCGGCAAGTGCACCTAGATTTGCCAGCGGCACTCCCCTATGCTCCTGAGAGTAATCTCAAATCGAAGGAGCTTGCCAGTGTCTCACCTCACCAACCTTGAACAGACTTTGGAAGCCACGCGAACGAAGTTGGCCGCATGGCGCCGCGCCAACAAGGCACCGACCCCAATCCCCGACGATATTTGGAGGTCCGCGGTGGAACTCAGCCACCATTTCGGGCTTGGCCCAGTTTCACGGGAACTCAAGCTTGACTACGGTAGGCTCAAGCGACGCGCTGTCGAGCCCACTTGCCCTCCAACGGAATTCTTTGAATTGCTGAACCTGCCCACGGACCTGGTCGAGTCCTGCGTCTTACAGCTCCAATCGACAAAGTGCCAGGCCACGGTTCAGCTTCACCAAGTCGCCCCGCACGCCATTGGGTCCATCCTTCGGGAGGTTCTCTTTTGATGCTGCAGCTGACTCCGCACATGAAGATCTTAGTTGCCGTCGAGCCGGTGGACGGTCGCAAAGGCATTGATGGACTGGCAGAAGTTTGTCGTCAAAAGCTGGCCGAGGACCCCTTTTCTGGGTGCGTGTTTATCTTTCGAACTCGACGAGGAACCTCAATCAAAATCCTGGTCTACGACGGTCAGGGTTTTTTCTACGCCCAGAAGCGGCTCTCCCAAGGCTCTTTCCGTCACATCTGGCCTGGTGGCCCGGCTCCCTCCCAACAGCTGCAACCCCACCAGGCCCATATCTTAATGGCAGCCGGTAGCCCTTCGGTGAAAGTCGCTCCGCTATGGAAGCCGGTGAGGCCAACGTCCCAGAAGGTACCAGCCTGATGGGCGCGGAATTTTCCATACATGGGAAATTCACGCAAGCGAAAGACCCGTTCCAAAGAGTTCAACATCGACTTGGCCAAAGTGGGTCAAGTGGTTGACGTGGCGGGAGAAAGGCCCCTGAATCAGGACGAGCAGAAGCTTCTAAGAACCTGCCACGAGGTCCTTACGAACCTGTTGGTGCGTGAACCGCGCAACAACGAGAAGAAGGATGACGTTCTGAAAGACCTCCAGGAGGCGGCAGACTCTTTGGGAGCAGCAGAGGGCGCACCTGGAGAGAAAGGCCCAAGAAAGGGCGGCAACGGTCGCAATCCTCGCGAACGTTACACTGCTGCGAATGATTGTCGTATCAATCACCCCGAGCTGAAGCCTGGCGATCCTTGTCCGTGTGGCTGTGGCTACCGGCTTTATGCTTCCAAGCGCGATGCCGTTTTCCGACACTTCGTTGGGCAAGTGCCAATTCAGGTCACCTTCTACTATCGGCAGCAGTTGAAGTCTGCGGGGTGCGACAATATCTACACCGCCCCTTTGCCAGACGAAGTGGGCCCCAGTCCTTATCACGCCACGGCCGTTTCCATGTTCATCTTGATGCGCTACGGTCTGGGGCTGCCCATGTATCGACAAGCCGCCATGTTGAGCCATCTGGGCGTGCCCATAGCCGCATCGACTCAGTTCGATGTGGTCGCCGGACAATTCGAAGTGTTCAAGCCAGTTGGCGAGGCGCTTCTCCACGAAGCCGCTCAGGGGGAAGTAGCCTATCTGGACGACACCGGAATGACCATCCTCAAGCAGGTGAGGACCACGGACCCGGAGCGCACCGGAACCTTTACCACAGGCATCATCTCGACACACGAAGCTATCCAGATCGCTCTCTACTTCACTGGCGAAAATCACTCAGGAGAGAACATGAAACAGCTGCTTCAGCAACGCTCTCCCGATCTGCCCGCGCTGATCCAGATGAGCGACGCTCTCTCGCGAAACTTCTCTGAACTGGAGGTAGGCGAGGTGATTGCGTGCTGCTGTCTCACTCACGGCCGCCGCAACTTCGTGGAGATCGTGAAGTCGTTCCCCAAGGAATGCCAATATGTCCTGGAAGCCATCGGAAAGGTCTACGCGGTGGACAAGAAGGCCAAGGAAGGGGGGCTGGACCCCCCGCAAAGACTGGCGCTGCATCAGGATTTGAGCAAGCCAGTGATGGATGAACTAAAATTTTGGATGGATGAGCAACTCGCCGAGAAAAAGGTCGAGCCGAACTCCCCATTGGGTTCTGCCATCAAATACATGAAAAATCACTGGGAGAAGCTGACGGTATTTCTCCGGGTTGCCGGGGCACCTCTTGACTCTAACATTGTCGAGCGGGCACTGAAGAGCGTTGTTCTGCACCGGAAAAACTCTTTGTTCTACCGAACAGCAAAAGGGGCTGCCGTCGGCGATCTCTACATGGGTATCATTCACACGTGTCGACTGAACAAGGTCGACCCGTTCGACTACCTCACACAGGTCCAGCGCAACGCAAAGGCGGTTGAGCCAAGCCCTTCGCAATGGCTACCCTGGAACTACAAAGAAACCCTCGCGGCCTTGGCCGCGCCCTCTGTGGCGGCTGTTCCAGAGTGGTAAAGTTCGGCACATTGGGTGGTTGCCGATCGCTAGCCGAAAGGACACGCCCGTGAGGGCATCCAGACCGACGGTTCCTGGAAGTGGTATTTGAGCGACGGCCTCGGCTCCAACGTGTATCTCACCGATGAGTCCGGCGATGCCGTGGCCTCTTGGGACTATGACG
>JALHML010000105.1 GCA_022844065.1 Minisyncoccota bacterium
CAACGAGGTCGAGAATATGCGGCACATCGAGCTCAATCTCATCCTGCGCACGACCCGCTGCTTCCATCGCAAACGCAATGTTCTCGTAGGCAGTTTTATTTGGAATAAGACGGAAGTCTTGGAACACCATACCAATCTTGCGGCGGTAGTGATGAAGCTGGCTCTTCGGGAGTGCGTGCACATCAGTCGACTCAAAGAAGACCGTTCCTTCGGTAGGCCGGTCCTCAGCAAGAAGCATCTTGAGAAGCGTCGTCTTACCAGCACCCGAGTGCCCAACGATGGAGACGAACTCTTTCGGCGCGATAGCGATGGTCACGTCCTCGAGGCCTGGTGTGCCGTCGCGATGGATTTTCGATACCTTGTCGAAATAGATCATATAACGAAGGCCATTATACCCCAGGCGGAGCCGAAGCGTCTATGAAGCTATCCAGGTCTCCTTCAAGCACACCGTCCGGATCATGTGATTCATGGCCCGTTACATGATCCTTCACCAATTTATACGGATGCAAGACATAGGAACGCATCTGACTACCCCACTCGTTTGCGGTAGACGTTGCAACCGAGCGTCCTTTGGCTTCTGCAAGACGTTTGTCCTCTTCTATACGAAATAGTTTTGCTTTCACGAGCTCCATAGCCTTCTCGCGGTTCGCGAGCTGACTACGCTCGCTCGAAACGTGCGCTGAAACCCCAGACGGCGTGTGTACAATTCGCACCGCAGTCTCTCGCTTGTTCACATTCTGCCCGCCGGCGCCTCCCGAACGCGCGAACTGGATATCAAGATCGTCCGGCGAAAGCACTATCTCTTCGTTTCCGGCGAGTTTGGGCAAGACTTCAACAAGCGCGAACGAGGTCTGTCGCTTCGCGTTTGAGTTGAAGGGCGAAATGCGCACAAGGCGGTGCACACCCGCTTCGTTCTTGAGACGTCCATACGCACCCTTTCCGCTTATATCAAGGAGTACATTCCTATATCCGCCCTGGTTGTTCTCGTTCGTATGAAGCTCCCACACATTCCATCCTTTGTTCCCGGCATAGCCCTCATACATACGTCGGAGCATGTGTACGAAATCTTCGGCGTCGTCTCCACCAGCGCCCGCAAGTATGGCGAGTGTTGCGGGTCCTTTGTCGTGAGGATCGTCACCCTCTTCCCCGCCATCTTTTAGGTTCTGATATTCGGCAATCCTGCGCTGCGCTTCCGCAGGATCCTTCCAGAACTCAGGTGAGGCCATGAGCGCTTCAAGTTCCTGTATGCGTTCCTCATTCATAGGAAGAGTGTAAACGATGCGAAAAGATTTGCCTTATGCTGATTTTGTTGTAGGGTCTTAAGGAACCAGTTCCTCTAGACCTAATAAGGAGTACCGCCGTGAACGAAGCTGAAAGGAAACGGCTCGCAGGACGCCTTATGGCCCTACGAGCAAAGCCCGTCGTGAAAGATCCTGAACCTGCGCACAAGCGTATGGAGAAGAATTCTAAATCCTCGCCGAAGAGAACCCGCAATTGCAGGGAACGCACACCACACCAAAAGGCGGCAGGACTGGAATGTATACATTCTCGGACTGACCTGCGCATCGTGTACGACGCCGCAACAGCTGCGGGCCATGCTGTAGAACCGGTTATGGACAGCAAGCGTAAGTTCGCAAAATCTCGTCTTCTCATCGACGGCGAACTCTGCGAAGTTCATTACGTCACTAAGGCAATCGTGAGAAGTACAACCTTCGGGCGCTCTTCTTATAGCCGCGGAAGCGTAATCGGAACCATGGCGCATATCGTCCTTATAGACATCGTAGACCATGGAGTGCTGAAGATCTACAAGTTCCCCTCAGAATATCTGAAGCGCAGACTGTTCGGTGCACCCGGTCGTCAGAAAGCTGAGTTGAACATTCCACTGGACACCGATGGTTACTTCGGAGACTATCGTCTTCAATGGACGCTTGAACGAGCCCCGCCCCCAGAAGCATGACTTCTGGGGGCGTTGTCTTTGGAGCCGAAGGCCGGATTCGGACCGGCGACCTACCCCTTACGAAGGGGTTGCTCTACCAACTGAGCTACTTCGGCAAATAACGATAGAAACATACCATGTACTTCTGGTATGAACCAAGTTACTTGATCCTCTCCTGAAATAAGTGTGCATCGTGTGTTCTTTTACTTATCGCTCTATGTCCTCTTCCGTTCCCTTTATTCAAAGCAGCGTAGGTGGGGCTTAAAGAATCACAATTTGGACAGATTAAACGAAGATTGCTTTCTGTGTTGTTACGCCAATTCCCATCAATGTGATCAGCCACAAGTGGAACCTTCATGGTCTTTGGATTTATCTCTGCCCAACCGCACAAGCAACACTTATTGCCAAACTTCTCTCTCAGGTAACGCTTAGTCGGGTTGTTCACAATACCTGTCACCCTAAGACCGCTTTCTTTGCCCTCCTTCCAGCGTTCGATGTACGCAGCGTGCTGATAAACAAACTGACACGTATTGCTGCAATACGTGTATCCTGAACGAGCTGTTTCCTTTCCACACTGCAGACACCCACTTCGAGGCTTCTTAGGATTTGCCATATGTAAACACTACTGGACATGCAGACCAACACAAATACACACGTTTGGTCTCATGTTGA
>JALHML010000106.1 GCA_022844065.1 Minisyncoccota bacterium
CGAGTCCCTCAGAAACCGCCTAGGTACGAGCTTAAACGAGAAAGTGCACGCAGAGTTCTCTACGAAAACAATGATAGAGAAGACCTTGAAGCTGTACTAACCGCCGAGATATTCGTTCAGTGCTTGCTCGCGAGGCACTGAGCGCGCGTTCCGTGCCAAGGACGCTACGATACCGAGCGCAGCGAACTCAACAATTAAATGAGACCCTCCGTAACTCATAAACGGGATGGTGGTGCCCGTAACCGGCAGAATACCAAGATTGATGCCTGCGTGAATAAAAATATGTGAGAGGAACAACAGTGCAACACCAATCGTAAAGAGCGCATCGAAGTTTGTTGCGCTCCTGCGCGCTATAGCAAGAAGTCTCGCAAGCAGAAGACCATACAGAACAAGGACGAGTGAGACACCAACGAATCCCCACTCCTCTGCATATGATGCAAATATAAAGTCGGTCTCGTATTCCGGAAGGAACCGCAACTTTGACTGTGTACCGTATCCAATACCCTTCCCGGTTATCTCTCCGGATCCAACAGCAACCGTAGCTTGGTACGCGTTGTAGCCAGTGCCATGGATGTCGGCTGCTGGATTAAGAAACGAAACAATACGGTCACGCTGGTAATCGCGAAGCGCAAAGAGCCAGAGACCTGCCACAGCAACTGCTGCAATCGTTACAATAATAGCGAGATGCTTCTTTGATATACCCGACACAAGAATCATGCCGAACCAAACGATACTGAAAATAGCAGCAGTACCAAGATCAGGCTCAACAAGAATCAAAAGGATGAGCCCTGCTGCATACCCGCCCGAGATGATGATGTGACGGAAGTCCCCTATCTCCACATGACGCCGGGAGAAATATTTCGCCATGAGTGCAATGAAGATGATCTTTATGGGATCCGCTGGCTGTAAGGAGAAGAAGCCGAGATCGAACCAAGACTTTGCTCCCTGTACGGCATGCGTTGCAAAAAGAAGGAGGAATAGAAGACCGATAGATATCGCGTACCCAATAAGAATAATGGGGGTGCGTCGTATGAATCGCATATCAAACGACGAGCAGACTAGAAACGCCACAACGCCTGCTCCGAGCCAAATAAGCTGGCGGGGTGCGAGCGAGCTCCCGTCCCCGAACGTATGCATAGTTAAAATACCGAGAACCGTAAGCGCTATAGGAATCAACAAAAGTGGCCACTCTGAGAGCCACGCCGTAAAAGGCTTCCGGCCAATGAGCTCGCTCATGGAAGCACGGGCACGCTTGCTACCTCAACGCGTGCTGCGGTCCCCACAAAAGGCTGATTCCATGTGAATACTGCGGGTGCGGTACCGCGTCCAGAAATCTCACGTACTACCGTCTGCGAGGCAGCGATTGCTACACCCTCCTGATTAAACACCGTTGCGATTACAGTCTTGTTGTAGATTGCCGTTGGCGAGATGTTTGAAAGGATTGCATTCACGCGCGGTCTGTCTCCAAGAACAAGATCGGCTTGAGAAACTGCAATGGCATTCTCTGTGCCCCGCGCATTGCGCCACTTCGTATCGTCTGCAAAGGAAATGAATGCGCGCGGAGCAGCACCAATACCTTGATATATGCCTGGAATAAACAAAGATACCGTTGAGCGCGCCGGTAGATCCATCGCTCCCTCTCTGGTACCGAGCAAGTTTCCTGTCTCGTCAAATACTTCAACCGTATAGCGTGCACTCTTTGCTTCTGCGCTTTGGTTTCGGTTCTCAATGTAGGCAATAACGTCAGTTCGTCCGCTTCCATTCTCAATGGTCCGCGCGAACGTGACGCGTGGCTCCTGGACCTCGTGGGCACAAAGATACGCACAGGATCCGCCGCAGTCTATACCGGCTTCGTCCTGATTCAGTTTCTGGTCCATGCAGGATGGTGCCTCGTACATGATGGAGATAACAAACACCGCTAGAAGGGCGCTACCAATGAGTGCTGCGCCACCGATAACGTAGAAACGTCGTTTGTCTGCCCAGGTAAGCGCCATATAGGTACCAGTATATAGGAAAAGAGGGTGTGGTAGGTAATAGCAAAAACCGCCCAGAGGGGCGGTTTCTACAATTGTGAAAGGAACATGCGCATAATGCTGGCGACAACCTACTCTCCCCTTGCGAGTACCATTGGCTCAAGAGGGCTTGACTGCCGTGTTCGGAATGAGAACGGGTATGGCCCCTCCGATGAATCACCAGCATTATGCGCACGTTTCCGTCTTCGCAGACGGACGAATATGCAAATAGGATCTACTTCAATATTGCAGACCACATTGTTAGATGTGATATACAGAGTTCCGCACAGAAGTCTGGGCATATTAGTACTTCTCGACTCAACGCATTACTGCGCTTCCATCTAAAGCCTATCAACCTAGTAATCTTCTAGGAGCCTCATAACGATTCCTAATCTTGGAGCGTGCTTCCCGCTTATATGCTTTCAGCAGTTATCACATCCCGACATAGCTACCGAGCGATGCCACTGGCGTGACAGCTCGTAGACCAGAGGTCAGTTCACCCCGGTCCTCTCGTACTAGGGGCAAGTCTCCTCAAGAATCAACGCCTGTAGTAGAT
>JALHML010000107.1 GCA_022844065.1 Minisyncoccota bacterium
CGCGCTAACGCGCTCGCATTCGTGTTTCAGAGATGACTGCCCGGCCTTTGATCGTACCGAGCACCCCTACACACTTAGACCACCATCCAACAGGTGGCTCGCCTAACTTTCTCCGTCGCCCCTCAGTTCGTCGCCCGCCAGCTAGCGCAGGAATATTAACCTGCTTGCCATCACCTACCCCTTTCGGGCTCGGCTTAGGACCCGGCTAACCCTGGGAAGATTAACTTGACCCAGGAAACCTTAGGTTTACGGGGAGGGTGTTTCTCGCACCCTTTATCGCTACTCATTTCGGCATCAGCACTCGGAACCGCTCCACATGCCCTTCTGGTCATGCTTCGCCGCAGTTCCAACGCTCCCCTACCACTGCATTGCTGCAGTTCGAAGCTTCGGCACAGAACTTAGCCCCGTTACATTTTCGGCGCAGCCTGTCTCGACCAGTGAGCTATTACGCTTTCTTTAAAAGATGGCTGCTTCTAAGCCAACTTCCTGGTTGTCAATGACCTGCCACATCCTTTCTAGTGTTCACTTAGTTCTGATTTGGGGGCCTTAGCTGTCGATCTGGGTTATTCCCCTCTTGCCGATGGACGTTATCACCCACCGACTGCGTCCCAGGATAACAGTTACCGGTATTCGGAGTTTGGTACGGTTTGGTAATCTGGTGAGACCCCTAGCCGTTCCAGTGCTCTACCTCCGGTACTGAATTCCCTGAGCCGATACCTAAATATCTTTCGGGGAGAACCAGCTATCACGGAATTTGATTGGCCTTTCACCCCTACGCACAGCTCATCCCAGAGATTTTCAACTCTCACGAGTTCGGTCCTCCATGCGGTGTTACCCGCACTTCAACCTGGCCATGCGTAGATCATCCCGCTTCGGGTTATAATACACGCAACTTGTCGCCCTATTCAGACTCGCTTTCGCTCCGGCTCCACCTAACGGCTTAGCCTTGCTACGTATATTAAGTCGCCGAATCATGATGCAAAAGGTACGCCCTCGCACTTGCTTGCGCGTTGTGCTCGGACTGCTTGTAGACATGCGGTTTCAGGTTCTTTGGACTCCCCTCACAGGGGTTCTTTTCACCTTTCCCTCGCGGTACTAGTTCACTATCGGTCGCCGAGTAGTATTTAGCCTTACCAGATGGTCCTGGCAGATTCAGACAAGATTGCACGTGTCCCGTCTTACTTGGGTACCCCGCTCAGCTCCGGATCGCTTTCACTTACGCGACTATCACGCTCTGTGGTCTGCCGTTCCAGGCAGTTCTGTTAGCAATCCAAAGTCCTACCGCGGACCCGCAACCCTCACGTCACTTGCGTGACGCGAGTTTAGGCTTATTTTTCCCGTTTCGCTCGCCACTACTCCGAGAATCACTCGTTGTTTTCTTTTCCTCAGGGTACTGAGATGTTTCACTTCCCCTGGTTCGCTCGCTCGCACCTATGAATTCAGTACGAGGTGACGGGCTGTTACACCCGCCGGGTTTCCCCATTCGGACATCTGCGGATCAACGTTCGGTTGGCAACTCCCCGCAGCTTTTCGCAGCCACCCACGTCCTTCATCGCCTCTCAGCGCCTAGGCATCCACCGCACGCCCTTAGTAGCTTACTTACCTCTCACTCGTTGACGTCGAAGCCCCGAAGGGCGTCGAACACCAGTCGAACTCGAGGCCCAGACCCCTGCTCTTCGCAGCGAGTCATGGCAATGAGACTTCCCGAGAGAATTCAAACTCGAAATCGAAATTGAATTCTGTTCTTCGTATGCACTTTTCAAAGAGCGCCGCATCGCACGAAGCGACACGAAACCGTGTGGAGCTGATCGGGATCGAACCGACGACCTCAAGCTTGCAAAGCTCGCGCTCTCCCAGCTGAGCTACAGCCCCAACAAAGTGGGCCTGGGTGGACTCGAACCACCGACCTTACGCTTATCAGGCGTACGCTCTAACCACCTGAGCTACAGGCCCTTCTCGCCTCAACGGCCGGAGGCTCGTGCGCGACAAACAAGATCGACGACGAACCCGACTCCAAAAGTTCAAAGAGCAGACGCTTGCCCCTTCAAAACCAGACAGCAAACCCAATCCACAATGCGAAGGTTGACCTCGTGACCTGAGTTCTTGCGAACTCTGCCGACTCGAACGCCCGAAGGCTGTTCAGTCAGCGGGTCTCCGTAGAAAGGAGGTGATCCAGCCGCAGGTTCCCCTACGGCTACCTTGTTACGACTTCACCCCAGTTACCAGTCACTCCTTGGGCGCTGCCGAATTGCAGCGACTTCTGGAGCAACTGACTCCCATGGTGTGACGGGCGGTGTGTACAAGGCCCGGGAACGTATTCACCGCAGCGTGCTGATCTGCGATTACTAGCGATTCCGACTTCATGGAGTCGAGTTGCAGACTCCAATCCGAACTGAGACCGGTTTTATGCGATTAGCTCCCTCTCGCGAGTTGGCTGCGCTTTGTACCGGCCATTGTAGCACGTGTGTAGCCCCAGACATAAAGGCCATGAGGACTTGACGTCATCCCCACCTTCCTCCGATTTAAC